>CAMWQD010000049.1 GCA_947176325.1 uncultured Bacteroidales bacterium
CGGAGAACTGCCGCATCGTGTTGGCCGGCTCGTATAGGAAAGAGCACTTGCAGATGCTGAACCGTCTTTTCGGGGCGGAGGACTGGAAAGGGGAAAAAGTGGTGTTGCAGGCTACGGCTCCGGTGCGGGAAGCGCCTGCCGGCATGGCCTCGCCGCTTTATGTTACGCAGCGCGGTTCGTTGCAGGAAGCCTTGATGACGGGTATGCGGATTATGCCCGTTTCCGACCCCGGTTTCGCGCCTTTCAAGGTGGTGGATTATATTTTGGGCGGCTATTTCGGCTCGCGTCTGATGCGCAATATCCGCGAAGACAAAGGCTATACCTACGGCATATCTTCTTTCGTGCTTCCGCTGCGTTTCAGCCCCGTATGGATGATAAGCTCGGAGGTGAAGGGCGGGTGCGCGGACAAGGTGTTGAAGGAAATAGAAAAGGAAATCCGCAAGTTGCGGAAAAAGGAGGTGGACGCGCACGAATTGGAATTGGTGCGTCATGCATATATGGGGGAATTCATGCAGGATCTGGACGGCATTTTCGATATAGCCGAGCGTATGAAATTCTTTCTGTCGGCAGGGGTGGACGCCGATTTCTACCGCAAGCAGGAAGAGGTGCTTTTCTCCATTACACCCTCGCAAATCAAGGACTATGCCGAGCGTTTTCTGAACGTGGAAAATTTCACCACGGTGATAGTGGGCGGAGAAAGGGAGAATGTGTAAATTTGCATAGGATTTAAAATGGAGAAACCATGAAAAGAGCGATATGGGCCGTTTTTCTGTGTGCCGTGCTGGCCTCGGGCGTAACTGTCCGTGCCCAGGACATTCCCGTCTCTTTTGCCGACATCGTCCGCTCGGACAAGATAGATACGCTGCTCTACCGGCAGAGCCTTGCGCGAGCCGAGAGTCCGGTTGCGGGCTACCGCGTGCTGATTTTCTCGCAGGGCGGGAACAACTCCAAGGACGCGGCCTTTGAAGAAAAGGAGAGGTTTGAGGAGGCTTTCCCCGAAAGCAAGGTGTATGTGAGCTTCGAGGAGCCTTATTTCAAGGTGAAGGCGGGAAATTTCATCGACCGCATGCAGGCCGATTTCTTCTTGCGCGAAATCAAGATTCTCTATCCTTATGCCTTTATCGTGAAGGACGTGCTCGATGTGAAAGATTATTTGGGATTGGACGGCGGGGAGGAAACGGGTGTGGCAACAAGCGTGGAGGCCGGGGCGGATGCGGAGGCCGGAAATTAAAAAAGACGCGTATGCTGCGCGTCTTCTTTATGTTGGCCAACCGGGATTCGAACCCAGAATGACAGAACCAAAATCTGTAGTGTTACCGTTACACCATTGGCCAATCGGAAACAGGGCGCAAAGGTAGTTTTTTTTTTGTAAAGCAACAACTGATAAGAAGATGAACATAAAAAATTTTCCGTGGAGAAAAGTCCTGCCGCATGTAGGGGCCATTGTGATATGCGCGCTGTTGAGCCTGATTTATTTCGCCCCCGTGGTGTTCGGCGACAAGGCGATGGGGCAGAGCGACGTATATAGTTGGAGCGGGGCGGGCAACGAGAGCAAGAAATGTCTGGAAGAAACGGGCGAATCCACCGATTGGTCGAACGTTTGGTTCGGCGGTATGCCCAATATAGGCAGCAAGGGTTATAACATCTACGGGAAAATCTTTCCGAAGGTCGTGATGCCGGGAATGCCGCGGACTACGGCCGGCATTCTGTTTTTCTACATGATAGGCGTGTATATCCTGCTGTGTGTGCTGGGTTGTTCGCCTTGGGTGGCCTTGATGGGTGCGGCGGCCTACGCGCTCTCCACCTACAATATCGTGATTATCGACGCCGGCCATGCCAACAAGAGCTGGGCTATGGCCTGCATGGCGCCGATATTGGCGGGCGTGATTCTCAATTTCAGGGGAAAATATCTGTGGGGCTGTCTGCTCATTTTGATATTCACGGGTATGCACATCATGTATTCCCACCAGCAGATTACCTACTATCTGATGATTATGCTGGCGGGCATGGCGATTGCCTACGGTGTGCAGGCTCTGCGCGAGAAACAGATGAAACGTTGGCTGTGCGGGGGCTTGCTGTCGGTGGGCATGGCGGTTCTCTCGCTCCTTCCCTCCTTGGGGGCGTGGCTGGTTACCTACGATTACAGCAAGGACACCATGCGGGGCGGGGCGGTGCTGAAGGAAAACCCGCAGGGAGAGAACGAAGGCACGGGCTTGGCCATAGACTACGCCTTCCAGTGGAGCTACGGCAAGGCGGAGAGCTTTACGGCGCTGATTCCGGGCTTCTACGGCGGCAGCAGTCACTACGCCCTTTCCGAAAATTCGGAAACCTACAAACTGCTCCGTCCGAGCGGACAGGCCGCTTTCGCCAAGAACGCACCTATGTATTGGGGCGACCAGCCTTTCACGTCCGGACCGGTGTATATGGGGGCCATTATCTGTTTCCTTTTCATTCTCGGCCTGTTTATCGTGAAGGGACCGGACAAGTGGTGGCTGTTGGCAGTTACCATTCTCTCCTTCATGCTGTCTTGGGGACGGCATTTATCGTGGTTCAACGATTTCCTTTTCTATCATCTGCCGCTCTACAACCGCTTCCGCACGCCTTCCATGGCTTTGGTGATTGCCGAGCTTTCCATGGTGGTGCTGGCTTGCCTGGCCGTGAAGACGCTGGTGCAGGACGCTTCGCAACGCGATAAGTTCAAGAAAGACCTTTGGTATGCTTGGGGCATTGCGGGCGGCCTGGCCTTGTTTTTCGCCCTGTTCGGAAAAAGCATGTTCGCTTTCGAGGCCGCTTCCGACGGCTCCTTCCCCGACTGGCTTGTCGAAGCCTTGCGCGCCGACCGCGCCTCCCTGCTGGCGGGCAACGCCTGGCACGCTTTCCTGTTCATCGCCTTGGCGGCGGGTTCGCTGTGGCTGTATATGCGCGGAAAGTTGAAGCCCGTGGCGGCGAGTGTTTTGCTGGCGGCTTTCACCATTGTGGATTTGTGGATGATAGACCGCCATTATGTGGGCGAGCAGAATTTCTATCCCAAACGCAAGATACGCGCGGTGATACCCTCCGATGCCGACCGCCTGATCTTGCAGGACACCGATCCCAACTACCGTGTCTTCAACGCCACCGTCAACACGTTCAACGAAAACGGCACGTCGAATTTCCATAAGTCCATAGGCGGCTACAGCCCCATGAAGATGCGCCGCTATCAGGACATCATCGATTTCCATTTCTCGCGGGGCATCAATGTAAAGGTGCTCAATATGCTCAACACGCGCTATTTCATTGTGCCCGACGCTTCGGGGCAACCCACGGTGCAGCGCAATGTGGCGGCCTTGGGCAACGCTTGGTTCGTGGACAGCGTGCGTTGGGTGAACAGCCCCGACGAGGAAATCCGCGCCCTCTACGATTTCGAACCCGCCCAAACGGCGGTCATCGACAGGGAATGGGCGGAAAAAGTGGGTTCCACGCAGGCCGAATATACGCCCGTTGACCCGGCGGTGGATAATGTGAAATTGGTTTATTATCAGCCCAATCACCTCAAATACGAATACACGGCTTCCGCCTCGCGTCCCTTGGTGTTCTCGGAGGTCTACTACAAAACGTGGAAGGCCTTTGTGGACGGAGATGAGGTGCCGTTGTATAGGGTTGATTACATCTTACGCGGTATCACGGCACCTCAGGGACGGCATACGGTAGAGCTCAAGTGCCGCAACGAACTCATCGTAAAGAGCGGCATCCTCACGAACATAGGTTCGGGTGTGAATGTGGCCGCCATGCTGCTGATTGTGGCGATGTTGATATTCCGCGCCTGCCCTCGGAAAAAAGAAGAATAAAGCCTTATGAAATTTTCAGTCATCATTCCCGTATACAACCGGCCCGACGAAATGGCCGAAATGATGGAAAGTCTCGCCGCGCAGACCGAAAAGAATTTCGAAGTGGTGGTGGTGGAAGACGGTTCCACCTTGCCCTGCCGCGAGGAAGTGGAAAAATATGCGTCCGTACTCGAGACGGCCTATTATTTCAAGCCCAACACCGGGCGCAGCCACACCCGCAACTACGGCATGGAGAAAGCCACGGGCGATTATTTCCTCTTTTTCGATTCGGACTGCATTCTGCCGAGCGGATACATGCACGAACTGAACCGTTGCCTGCAGGAAAACTATGTGGACTGCTTCGGCGGCCCCGACAGCGCGCTGCCCACCTTCACCCCCATGCAGAAGGCGGTGAACTTCGCCATGACCTCCTTCCTCACCACGGGCGGCATACGCGGCAGCGGCAAGGTACACATGGAGAAATTTCACCCGCGCTCGTTCAACATGGGCTTCTCGCGGGCCGTTTACGAAAAGGTGGGGGGCTTCAAGGATATGTTCGGCGAAGACATAGACCTGAGCATCCGCATTCGGGAAGCGGGATTTTCCATGACCCTCTATCCCTCGGTTTCGGTGTGTCACAAACGCCGTGTCAACCTTAAGAAATTCTTTCGACAGGTGTATAATTTCGGGCAGGCGCGCATCTTCCTGTTCCGTCTGCACCCGGGCTCGCTCAAGGCGGTGCATGCCCTGCCGGCACTGTTCGTGTTGGGCGAGGCGGCCTTAGTGGTGCTGGCTATCGTTCACACACCCTATTGGCTGTTGCTCTTGGCGCTCTACGCCTTGATGCTCTTCACCGCTTCGCTTTTCAAGAACAAATCGCTCAAAATAGCCTTGCTTTCGGTGGTTACAGGCTTCATCCAGCTCAACGGATATGGCTGTGGCTTCCTCAAAGCCTTCTGGAACAAGGTACTCTTGCGGAAAGATTTGGAAAAGGGAGAGGAACTCAAGAAACAATACAACAAATAGGTGGTTCCCAACGGGCACGCCTACATCCACTTGCGTTTCTTCGCGTAGAAGATGAAGGCGATGATGAAGCAGAACATGAAGCCGATGACGCCCCAGAAGAGCCATTTCCATTCGGCCAGGGGCAGGTTCATGTTCATTCCGTAGAGCCCCGTGATAAAGGTGAGAGGCAGGAAGAGGGTGGAAATGAACGTCATGATCTTCATCACCTCGTTGATGCGGTTGGTCTGCATGGAGTCGAAGGTTTTGGAAAGGCCTTCGATCAATTCGCCGTGGTCTTCCACCATATCCCACATCTTCTGATAGTAGTCGAGGATATTGCCCCAATAGTCGTCCATGAAGTCGCCGCTCTGCGAGAAACCCTTTATGGAGCCCGATTCGAATTTGTGGAACAGACGCAGCTGAGGTTTAAAAATCGTGTTCAGCAGGATGATGTTGCGCCGCGTCACCGAGATGTTCTCGATGGTGTCCTCGGCGCGTTTGCCGAACAATTGGCGGTTGATGTTGTCGATAGTGGCCCCGATGCGCAGCAGAAGCGAATAGGAGTCTACCATGAGGCGGTTGAGAATCGTGTAGAGCAAGGCGTCGGAACTCGACTTGACGAAGTCGTCCACACTCTCGGGCCGCTTTTCGGTTTGGTCGAAGAACGAGCGCAAGGCCCACTGCCCCTGCGTGATGGTGATGATGTAGTTCTCTCCCCAAAAAATCTTGGCCTCGCGGATACGCAGCACTTTCTGCTGATTGTCCACAAAGCCCGGAAAATGCAGGATAAGGAAGTTGTAGTCGTCGTAGATGTCTATCTTGGGACGTTGGTTGGTACTGAGGCAGTCTTCAATATCCAAAGGGTGGAAATGGAAGTTTTCTTCCAAAAATTCCAGATCTTCTTCCGTAGGATTCTGTATGTGGTGCCACTTGATGGCGCCGAAGTCGATGGTTTCGATCATGACGTTTTTTCCTTTGGATGTTTGACTGAATTCGACTACATGCCGGTAAATCTGTTTGGCGCCAAGGCCGGGCGGAGTGTCCGCCAAGTCCGCGGCGCGGTTTCAACGCCTGCAAAGGTAGAGAAAAAATCTAAAAAATGTTACCTTTGTCCGTTTGGGCGAAAACAGACCGTGCCGGGAGGGACGGAGAGGTTTTGAAGCTCAAGTAAATATTTGAAGAAATGGATATTAAGTTAGACAGTATAGAAGAGGCCATCCGCGATTTCAAGGAAGGCAAGTTCTTGATTGTGGTGGACGACGCCGACCGCGAGAACGAGGGAGATTTGGTGATTGCCGCCGAAAAGGTGGACGCCGAGAAAATAAACTTCATGCTCAAGCATGCCCGCGGAGTGCTCTGCGCGCCTATCACGATGAGCCGTTGCGATGAATTGGAACTGCCCCATCAGGTGGAGAACAACACCTCGGTTTTGGGCACGCCTTTCACAATCACGATAGACAAGTTGGAAGGCTGCACCACCGGCGTGTCGGCCTCCGACCGCGCGGCCACGATAAGGGCTTTGGCCGATCCCAAGACAAAGCCCTCCGATTTCGGCCGTCCGGGTCACATCAACCCCCTCTATGCCCAGGATGCCGGCGTATTACGCCGCGCGGGACATACCGAAGCCTGTGTGGATCTGGCAAGGTTGGCAGGCCTGTATCCGGCCGCCGCGCTTATGGAAATCATGAGCGAGGACGGCACCATGGCCCGCTTGCCCGAACTGCGGGAATTCGCCGACAAATATGGCATCAAGCTTATCTCGATAGCCGATCTGATAGCCTACCGCATCCGCACAGAAAGCCTTGTGAAAGAAGAAGTGGTGGTGAATCTGCCCACGCATCACGGCAATTTCCAACTGCATGCCTTCACCGAAAGCAACAGCGGCATGCTGCATTTGGCCTTGGTGAAAGGCGAGTGGAAAGAAGACGAACCGATTTTGGTGCGTGTGCATTCGTGCTGCCTTACGGGCGACGTGCTGGCCTCCTGCCGCTGCGACTGCGGCGAGCAGCTGCACGATGCCATGCAGATGGTGGAGAACGCGGGCAAGGGCATCATCCTCTACATGAATCAGGAGGGGCGTGGCATTGGCCTTCTCAACAAGCTGAAAGCCTATAAGTTGCAGGATGAAGGCAAAGACACCGTAGAAGCAAACGTGCTGTTGGGCTTCAAGCCCGACGAGCGCGACTACGGCACAGGGGCGCAGATTCTGCGGCATTTGCGGGCGCGCAAGGTGCGGCTCATCACCAACAACCCTGCCAAAAGAGTGGGCTTGCAGAGCTACGGCATCGAAATCGTGGAGACGGTGCCCATTATCGAGCAACCCAATCCCCACGATGAATTCTACTTGCGCACCAAGCAAGACAAAATGGGTCACGACCTGCATTTTTAACGAATAAAGCTCACGGCGGAAAATGGCGAAGAACAAGCGAAGGACACCGATACCTCCCGTGCCTGCGGAACCCGCTCCGGAAGAGATTCTTGATGATGAAGAAGAAACTCTTGTGGAGGAGGAAACCGAACAGGAGGAAGACGCAGGGCAAGAGCAGGAAGATGCTTCGTGGGGGCGCAAGGTGGTGGATTTCTTCTCCTCGCTGCCTTCCGAAAAGCCTCGCCGCATTCTCGGTTTCTTCTTTCTGTTCGCCGGCCTTTTCCTGCTGGTTTCGTTGCTTTCCCACTTTCTGTATTGGTGGGTGGACTACGATGCGGTGCAGCAAAGTCAGAACGGAGGCTTGTGGGCGGACAACGGTTTAACCGTTAGGAATTTCGGAGGCAAATTAGGTGCCTACGTCGCCGACATTTTGGTGAACCGGGGTTTCGGATTGGCCTCGCTGCTCATTCCCGTCGTGCTGTTCCTTTGGGGCTTGCAGGTGTTGCGCATCCGCAAATTCCGTCTGTTCAAGATATTCTTTCAGATAGTTTTCTCGCTGTTGTGGATTTCCACCTTGCTCGGCACGTTTTTCAAGAGCGGCAACCTCTATGTGCTGGGCGGAAACGTGGGCATGCATACCTCGCTCTATCTGCGGGGGCTGTTGGGTGTGGTGGGATTGACGCTCATCATGGCCTTCTCCCTGCTTTGCTATTTCGTTGTCAACTATAGTCTTGGAAAATTGAAGTGGAAGCGGAAGCCGAAGAAAGCGGTGCAGACCGAGGGGGGGCGTGAGGAAGATGCCGTGCCGCAGCCGGAGGAACGGCAAGAGGCGGTGCCGACGGCGGAGAGGATGGCGGAGGAACCGAAGGAAGATCCCTTGGCGGGAATGACTGTTACGATGCGTATGGGGCTTGGAGCCGACACGGGCGCGGGCGAGGCCG
>CAMWQD010000050.1 GCA_947176325.1 uncultured Bacteroidales bacterium
ATCCTCAGCCGGAGCGGAACCGCAGTGCGTGCCAAGGCCGTCGTATTCACTCAAAACAAATTCACCGGCAGTAAGAGCGACAACATCCCAATCTTCAACATTATACGTGGCGCTCGGTGCAGTGGCATCGCACTTACGTTTCATATCAACATCCTTGCCATATTCTTCCTGTTTTCCGGAAATGCCGATAATATCAATCAGTTCTTCTCCTTTAAACAGACCCATCGCATCATCTCCATTGAAGTTCATCACATCGGTTTCGGGCTTAATCGCATCGGGATAAGCAGCCAACAATGTAGCATCCGATGATTTGTGAAGGAGAACCAAAGCCGTTCCTTTCTTCAAGGTGCCCGTTAAGGCTGTTTCGTATTTCCAACCTTTTCCATTGTTGTCTTGCTTAATTGTATAGGCAGACAAATCAATATCGGCATCGGTGCCATTGTAAATTTCCAATGCCTTGTTGTTTCCTTTTGTCCCTTCGATATACTCCGAAAAGAACAAATCGGTTTGTGCGGAAACCATGCTCCAGCCCATGAACAAGGCTGCTACACTCATCAAAATTTTTTTCATAGTTTTTTTATTTTGGTTTTTGTTTTACAAAAACGAACTTCGGCGGCGCCTCAGCATAGCTCAAGCAAGCTTGGCTCTGCGTTCGGCTTGCACGAAGTTTGGGTTCTTTAGTCTATCACCACATCATCAAAAAAACGCATCATCCCTCCTATCCTACCCCGTAAAAACATCAAATCTTGAGAACGGACAAAGATAACGATTTTTCTACCACATTTCCAATACTTTTTTTATTTGCTCGGAAACAGGCAGATGCCCGTCTATCCAGTGGATTTCGTAGCCGTCTTTCTCCATTTTGCGAAACCAAGTGCGTTGGCGTTTGGCGAATTGACAAATGGCGTGATAGAGGTTCTCCTTCATATCCGCATAGGAGAGTTCGCCCGTGATATATTGCGTCAAAAACTTGTATTCCAATCCATAATATATGAGTTGGGAGGGGGTGACGCCAGATTGCAACAACGTTTTCACCTCGTCGACCATGCCATTCTCGAGGCGTGATTCCAAACGGGCGCGGATACGGCGGCGGAGGGTTTCGGGGTCGAAGGAGATACCGATAAGAAGTGCGGGGGGAAGCTGCCTTTCGGGGGCGGGATGAAGTTGCTCGAATTGCAGTATCTCGATAGCGCGCAGGCAGCGTTCCCGGGTTTCGGTGTCGGTGTGGTTGTGCAGGGGGCCGAAACTGCGGAGAATTTGCTCGAGCTCCGCATCGGTCTTGTCTTCCAATTCTTTACGGAGGGCGGCGTTGGTGGGCACTTCCCGAAAGTTTTTCTTGCCCAGGGCGGCGCAGAGATAGAGGCCGCTTCCTCCGCAGAGCACGGGAATGCGGCCGCGGGACAGCACGTCGGCGCAGGCCGCGTCGAAATCCTTTTGATAGCGGTAGAGATTGTATTCGGTGCCGGCAGGGGCTATATCTATAAGGTGAAAGGGCACGGGGTTGCCGCCGGAGGTGTATTCGCTCAGATCCTTGCCGGTGCCTATGTCCATGCCGCGGTATACCTGTCGCGAGTCGGCGCTGAGAATTTCTCCGCCCAAAGCCCGCGCCAGGCCCACGGCGAGCGAGGTTTTCCCGCTCGCCGTGGGCCCCAGCACCCCTAAAATTTTCTTCGCATCATCGCACCGCATAACACCCGCAAAGGTAAGGAATGAATCAGAATGCGGGGAGGAGGGCTTGGTTTTGTTGCAAATGTCTCTCGCACAGAAATAAATCGTGGCGGAGGGTTTTCCAATCGGATAGGGTGAGGTCGGAAAGGGAATGTAGGTTTCGGTCTTTCCAATGGGTGCCTATGAAATTGTCGCACAACTCGCTGAGATTTTCCCAATCGCTTTCGGGATTCTGCGCGTAGGAGGATTTGAGGAATTGCAGGCTGCGCAGGGCGTCGAATTTCTCGAGGCAGGTGCGGATGAACTGTTGGGGGCGGCCTCCGGCGTTGGCCCTCATCTTTTTCCACCAATCCCGACCAAAGGCTTCTTCCCAAAAATCCAAGGCGGGGTCGGGCGTGCCGCTTTCGAAAAGACGGGGCAAGGCGCGGTAGGCATCCTGCATCTTCCTGAACAGGGAAAGCGGGTAGAAAGGATATGATACCCAATTATTTTCCAATCCTTTGTTAAGGGCAGGCCCCGTGCCGAAAAACACGCGCGTGGAGAGGCGGCAGGAGGGGTGGCTCACGCTCTCGCTGTGGCGGAGCAATGCACCCGTCTTGCGCAGTTTCTGCAAGAAATAAAAGTCTTCGCCGCTTTTGACGGGCGAAATGCCGCCTATTCTGCGGTAGGCCGTGAGCGTGCAGGCCATAGACGAGCCTACGGCGGTGAAAGCGTAGGGATGTTCGGTGCGCATCATCTGCAAGGCATAGGCGCGCATATAGCATTCGTAGTGCAGGAGCGCCGCCGCGTGTTTTTCGGGCAAGTCGTCGGGGAGGTCGTGATAATAGGGGTTGGCGATGGCCACCGCCTGCGGGTGGGCTTCGAATTGCCGTTGCAGGTCTTGCAGATAGGAATCGGGATAGAGGGTGTCGGCATCCATGCAGACCAAGAGGGCCGCAGGGTTTTCGGCAAGCCTGGGCGCGGCGGTCTCGGCAAGTTCCGCGGCACAATCCAAGGCCGTGCGCCGCGCCCAGCCCACACCTATATGCTTTTCGTCCCACGCCTTCCCGGGGCTGAAACGGTCTATCAACACCACTTCAAACCCGAATTTTCCCTGCTTTTGAAATTCCGCAACCTGCTCAAAAACAGCCTTGTTACACGCGCAGATGCGCAGGTGGCCGGCCTCGCCGTCGTGATAGTAGGCCTCGGGCTGGTTGACGCACACCACCACCGCGCGGGGCTTCAACGTCTGTCGGTTGAGCGCGAGCAGATTATCGGCCAAACCCGCTTCGTCCATCGCGGGAATGGCTATGAATATGGGGCACGGTGCGGTGGAGGCGGACATATTTATTTGGAAAGGGGTTGCAGGCAGGCGGTGAGGCGGATGTAGTCGCTCACCGAGAGTTGTTCGGCGCGTTTGTCCATATATTCGGCGGGGGGATCTACAAGCGTGCAGTTCTGCTCCTGTTCTATGTTCTTGAGGGCGTTGCGAAGGGTCTTGCGGCGTTGGTTGAAGGCTTTTTTCACCAAGGCGGTGAAAAGCCTTTCATTGCATTCTAACTGCTTGGTTTTATTGCGTGTGAGGCGAATCACGCAGGAGCGTACCTGCGGAGGCGGGTTGAATTCGCAGGCCTCCACGGTAAAGAGGTATTCGGTATCGTAGAAGGCTTGCAGAAGCACACTCAGAATGCCGTAGGCCTTGCTTCCGGGCGCGGCGCACACCCTCTCCCCCACTTCTTTCTGAAACATACCTTCGGCAAGGGGGATGCGGTCTCGGTTTTCGAGCACGCGGAAGAGAATTTGCGTGGAGATATTGTAGGGGAAATTTCCGGTGAGCACAAAGTTTTGTCCGTCAAAAAGTTCCTTCAAGTCCATTTTGAGGAAGTCGGCGGGAAGCAGTTGTCCGTTGCGGGTATGGTCGGGGTATTCGCGGGTGAGATAAATCACCGATTCGGCATCCACCTCCACCATTTTCACGTTCAGGGAGGGGTCTTCCCAAAGGCAGCGGCTCAACACGCCCATGCCGGGGCCTATTTCGAGCACATTTGTCGGGGCGGCATTTTCGGCAGGAAAGTCGGATGCGTCGCGGCGCAGGCTGCACGCGGCAAGGCGGTCGAGGGTGCCGTCGGGCATCAGGGCGGGAACATAGGCGGCGTGTACACAACGGGCTATGACGCGGGCAATCTCCTCACTTTTCAAAAAATGTTGCCCAAAACTTTTCTTGGCTTTGACGGTATGTCCGTATCTTTTCATTATATTAATATAACATATCGTGTTCCCGAAGTTGGCGGTAGCGGAGGCGCGCCAAGGGAGCGAGCGCGGAAGCGGGAAAATCGGTAAAGATACGCTGATAGAGCCGCATCGCCTCCCACCTGTCTGTGGTCTTCTGCATCGCACCCCGCTCACCCCATACCGGCGCACCGAGAGGCGGAAAATCGGCCGGCTTCAGAAACTCCGTTTCGGGATCTATCGCTTCCCCCGCCCTCAACTGCAACAATCCTCCCGCCATAAACAAAGCATCGTCGGCCAAAAGGTCGTCGCCGTAGTCGGTATAAATCTTCTCCAAGCAACGCAAAGCCTCGTCCACCGAATCCATTTTGAGGAAAATCCGCGCCTTGCGCATATACACATCGTCGAACAAAGCCCCCTCCAACGGCATGGTCAGAACCTCGTCGAGCAAGGCCATAGCCGGCGCATACAGACGGCGCAGAAAGAGCAAATCGGCCTTCGCCACCCGCGTCAAACCCTCGTAGGTGCTGTCGGGATTGCGGTTTTCCTTAATCATCAACGAAAGTTCCATGGCATCGTTGGCAATGAGCTTGGAAGTGGCCGCGCGCAACACGTCAAGCTGACTTTCCGCCCATTCGAATTCACCTATATAATAGGAAAGGCGGGCGTTCTGCAATTTGGCGTAGAAACCCTCCGCGTCTTGCTTGAAGTCTTTTTCCACTTGGCTATAAAGCAAGGTGGCATCCCATACCTTATTATAATAGAGCAGAATATCGGCAAGGTCTATTTTGATGCGCGCCTTTTGGAGCGCGTTGAACGTGCGCGAATCGAGAGCCTGTTGCAAAATCAGACGCGCACTGTCGGGCTGATGCGTATAGTAGGCGTAGATACGCGCCAGATTGCGGTGCATTTCGGGACGTGCCTCCCTGCCCAATTCCGCCAGAAGGCGTTTGTATTCCTGTTTTATTCGGTTGATTTGAAGCGAGTCGCGTATGAGGCCGTTTTCCACGCGATGAAAGTAGAGTTGAAGCAGGTCGATGCGGCTGTTCCGCACCAAGGCCGGGTTGAGCCCGCCCTGCGGCTTGCTGCCTTGTTCGATAAAGTCTTCGTATTGCTCCTGCGCCAAACCGTCTTGGCCGCTCGATGCCAAACGACTGATTGTCTGATACCATTTGCGGCCCTGATCGCCGAAACGCAGCACATAGGAACGCGCCTGACGCACCGCCGCCTCGTATTCTCCGTTTTGCAGCAGCGTCCACACAAAAAGATCCTGCACCACGGGGCCGTCGGGTTCGGCCTGGGCTTTCTTGGCCACCCACGCAAGGATTTCGCGTTTTATTTTGAGGGGATTACGGGCGCCCTCGCCCGCCAACAACGATTGCAGGCGCGCATACACCTCCTCTTCGTGTCCGCTCTCGGCCTGCATCCACGCCACATATTCGCCGAGCATCTCATTATACTGCCCGTCCAAGCGGTAGAGGTTGGCCAAGGCCGAAGCATAGGCGGTCGAGGGCGCCCCCGGTGAGGCAACCCGACGTCCCCGCTTATACACCTCGATAGCGGGTGCGTACAAACGGGTCTTCTCCACCATCGCTTCCGCCAACTCCTCCACCGAAAGCCCCGCTTGCGAGAAATCGGTTTTCTGCACAATTTCCTGCAACACGGCTTCCGCCTTATTCTTCTGATTTTGCAAAAGATAGTTTTGCGCAAGATCCACTTTCACCAATACCGGAAGCGCACTTGCCTTCATCTGCCGGCGAATGAGCTTCTCGGCCTTGTCGAATTGGGAGAGCGCTTGCAGACAGCTCAGATAGCCTTGATATACAAAAATCTGCGGGTCTTCCTTATAGAGTTCTTCGTAGAGGGCGAGCGCTTTTTCGGTCTGCCCGTCCGAAGCATAACGCCCCGCAAGTTGCAGACGGTTCGCCTCCTGCGCGTGCAGGCACGCAGGCGCTGCCCCTATCGCGCCCCCGAGGACAAAGGCGAAAAACATCACCCACCTTCTCCAAAAAGGCGCAACAACACGCATAACAACAATCAATTAGTCAATTCTGTCGAATCCCGTAAACTCCTGCAAGGCCTTGGGAATGCGAATGCCTTTTTCGTCCTGATGATTTTCCAGCAGGGCGGCCACCACGCGGGGCAGCGCCAACGCGCTCCCGTTGAGCGTGTGCAGGAGGCGCGTCTTGCCCTCGGCATCCTTGTAGCGCAGGTGCAGACGGTTGGCCTGATAGGTTTCGAAATTAGACACCGAGCTCACCTCCAGCCAGCGTTTCTGCGCGGCGCTATACACCTCGAAATCGAAGGTGAGCGCAGACGTGAAGCTGATGTCGCCCCCGCACAGCCGCAGCACGCGGTAGGTGAGTTCGAGTTCTTCGAGCAGATGCCCCACATGGGCGCACATTTCGTCCAGAACCTTATACGAGACTTCGGGTTTCTCCACGCGCACAATCTCCACCTTATCAAATTGATGCAGACGGTTCAGGCCGCGCACGTCCTTGCCGTAGGAGCCGGCCTCGCGACGGAAACAGGCCGAATAGGCGCAGTTCTTCACGGGCAGATCCTTTTCCTGCAGGATGCAGTCGCGGTAGAGGTTGGTGACGGGCACTTCGGCGGTGGGAATCATATAGAAATTGTCCAGACCGATATGATACATCTGCGCGTCCTTGTCGGGAAGCTGGCCGGTGCCGTAGCCCGAAGCCTCGTTCACCATCAAGGGCGGTTCAATCTCCACATAACCGGCTTTGTTGGCGCGGTCGAGAAAAAAGTTTATCAACGCCCGTTGCAGGCGCGCACCCTTGCCTTTGTAGACCGGGAAGCCCGCACCGGTAATCTTGTTGCCGAGTTCAAAGTCGATGATGTTGTATTTGGCGGCCAATTCCCAGTGGGGAAGCGCGTTTTCGGGCAGGGAATCGAGTTCGCCCACCTGACGTTCCACCACGTTGTCGGCGGCGTCCTTGCCTTCGGGAACCGAGGCGTGGGGCGTGTTCGGAATGCTGTATAAAAGATTCTGTATCTGCTGTTCGAGTTCGCCCGCCTTGGCCGAAAGTTCCTTGTTCTTCTCTTTCGAGAGCGCGGTTTTCTCCTTGAGCGCGTCGGCTTCCTGCTTCTTGCCTTGTTTATAAAGGTCGCCTATTTCTTTCGAGATTTTGTTGGATTCCTGCAAAAGCGCCTCCAATTCCTGTTGGGTGCGGCGGCGGTCGGCGTCCAAGGCCAGGATTTTGTCGATGTTTTCCTGTGCGGCGGCGTAATGTTTTTTCTGAAGTGCGCGAACCACCTCGGCGGCATTCTCGCGGATAACTTGCAACTGCAACATAGCGGTCTGATTTTTACGATGCGAAGGTAATGATTTTCACCGACACGGCGTGGCTCTAATCTTTTTCGGCATGTCCCGTGTCGTAGCCGAAACGGCGCAGAAGCTGGTCGTCGTTCCGCCAATTCTTCAACACCTTCACCCGCAGGTTCAGAAAAATCTGCTTGCCCAAGAATTTCTCGAATTCCTTGCGCGCATCGGTGCCCACACGTTTGAGCGCACTGCCGCCCTTGCCTATCAGAATGCCTTTCTGCGAATCCTTCTCCACATAAATCACGGCCTCGATGCGGTCGAGCTTCGCCATTTCCTTATAGCTTTCTATTTCCACCTGCACCGAATAGGGAATTTCCTGCTTGTATTGCAGCATGATGTGTTTGCGGATGGTTTCGGAGGCAAAGAAACGGAGGTTGCGGTCGGAAAGTTCGTCCTTGGGGAAATAGGCGGGGTTGGCGGGCAGCTTCTCGAGAATCATCTCCAAAAGACGGTCGGTCTGAAACTTGTGCAGCGCCGAAATCGGCAGAATCTCGGCCTGCGGGATTTTTTTCTGCCAATATGCAATCTTTTTCATCTCATCCTCTTGCGTAACCGTATCAAACTTATTGATTAAAAGTATGATAGGCTGTTT
>CAMWQD010000051.1 GCA_947176325.1 uncultured Bacteroidales bacterium
TGGTTTCGCAGTGGAACGAAAAGAACAATACCGTCCGCGCCGATTTCAAGCCGGGGCGTTACGGCCAGTTCACGGTTCGTTTCCATGCCTCGGCCAGCAACGGCAACGATACGTCCTTTACGCGGAAAATCACGGTGGACAGCGTTTCCGAATCGAGAACGGTGCGTGCCTTCGACCATATGCTGATTAATTTCCCCGACCCGGGGCGTACCAACGGCGGCGTTTTCGTGTTTCCGCAACATGTGGGCAGCTATCGGCGTATTATCGCCAAGTTGGATATGCAATGCCCGCAGATAGAGGGCGATTGCGACGACTGGGACAGGGTGGCATGGGTGGAAATGCAGACGCCCGACGGCCAATGGCGCGAGATTATCCGCTATACAACGGCATACGGTGTGGCTTGTCAACACGAATTGGATGTAACCGATTTCTCCTCCTGGCTGCAAGGGGAGATACCCATGCGGATGTTTATCGACACATGGGGAACGGGCGGTTACGACATCACGCTCGATTTTGAATTCGAAAAGGGATTGCCTCAATACCTCTACAGCGGCATCATTCCGCTTTGGAACGGCAATTTCCCGTTTGGCGACCCCGCCGACCTGCAACCGCTGGATACCTTGCATGTGGAAACGCCTGTCGGAGTGGCGGCGTTGAATCTCAAGGTGGTCACCACCGGGCATGGTTGGGGTGAAAACAATACCCACAATGCCGCCGAGTTCTATAATGCCCAACATACCCTTTGGGTAAATCAGACTTCTTTCGAACACTCGCCCTGGATGAAATGCGACCCCAATCCCGATGATTGTACGGGTCAGAAAGGCACTTGGCAACACAGCAGGGCCGGTTGGTGTCCGGGAGCGATTGCGCCGGGCTACAATTACAATCTCACCGACCAGATAGACAGCAAGGAATTGGAAATGCGGTTTATCTTTCAGGAGAATTACATGGATAACTGTCACCCGCACAATCCGAAGTGCAGGCAAGGATATACCTGCAGGAATTGCATGGATACCTACAATCCTCAATATTACATCGCTTCCTACATCATCGCCTACTTCAACAAAATGTACGATTCCCTTCCGGAAGTGGCGAATGAGCAGGTGGCCTCACGCGAAGAACTGGCGTTTTCGGTCTATCCCAATCCGGCTTCCGACCGCTTTTTCGTGCAGACCTACGGCGAGACGGGGCGCGGCGGCGTACAGTTGTTCAATATGAACGGCGAGGTTCTGCGGAGCACCGTGTTCGACAATGCCGAACAGCTCAACGGCATGGAATTCAATGTGAGCGAATTGCCGGCGGGTTTCTATGTGTTGCGCATACAGACCTTGCACAAGAACGGTATTCAGAAGATAATCGTGCGCTGATGTTGAGTCTGATTGTGGCGGTGGCGCGAAACGGAGCCATTGGAAAGAGTGGGGATCTGCTTTGGCATATCTCCGAAGACCTCAAGCATTTCAAGGCGGTGACGGGCGGTCATACGGTGCTTATGGGTCGCACCACCTATCTTTCCTTTCCCCGTCGTCCGTTGCCAAACCGTTTTCATATCGTGCTGTCTTCCACGGCTTCCGTGGAGGATTTGCAGGTGCCGGAAGAGCGTCGGGCCGATGTGGTCTGTGTGCGGAATGTGGAAGAAGCCTTGCGGAAGCTGCCCGCCGCCGAGGAAGCGTTTGTGATAGGAGGGGGTAGGGTCTACGAGCAGTTTCTGCCCTTTTGTTCCAAGGCGTATGTCACCGAGGTGGATGCCGATTTCGAGGCCGATACGTACTTTCCCGCCCTCAAGCCCGAGGAATGGCAGATGCAGGCTTGCGGCGAATGGCAGACCGATTCCCACACGGGCTTGCGGTTCAGGTATTTGGTTTATAAAAGATTAAATAACAAATGAAAGCAGACGACCAGGAGCGGAGCCTCTATCCCTTGAAATTCTTTCCTATCTTCAAGGAAAAGGTGTGGGGAGGAGAGAACATACGGAAAGTATTGGGCCTCAACTATGGCGATTTGCCGAACTGCGGCGAGGCCTGGGTGCTGTCGGGCATGGACGGGGACGAATCGGTGGTGGCCAACGGCTTTTTGGAAGGCAATACGCTCGTCGATTTGGTTGAAGTGTATATGGGCGATTTGGTAGGCGAGGAAATCTATCAAAAATACGGCTTGCAGTTTCCCTTGCTTTTCAAGTGGATTGACGCTGCACAAGACCTTTCCGTGCAGGTTCATCCCGACGACGATCTTGCCCGCGAGCGCGAGGAAAGTCTCGGAAAGAACGAGATGTGGTTTATCCGCCGTGCCGAGCCCGAGGCGAAGCTTGTGTGTGGGTTCAAAGACGGTGTCAATCAGATGCGCTACCTCAAGGCTTTGCAGGAAAACAAACTCGAAAGCATCCTGAAGACCGCCCCCGTGCATGCCGGCGATGTGTTCTACATTCCCGCAGGCACCGTGCATTCCATAGGAAAAGGCATCCTTCTGGCCGAAATCCAGCAATCGAGCGACATCACCTACCGCCTCTACGACTGGAACCGCCCCGGCATGGACGGCAAACCCCGCGAACTTCATCTCGAACAGGCGCTCAAAGCCCTCCGCTTCAGCGACAAGGAATATCCCAACGGCGCCCCCGGACGCTCCGACTATCACGCCCATGCCAACACGACAACCCCTTTGGTCGACACCCCCTATTTTCAGACCAACTACCTTCCCTTGATGCAGGGCATCGAAAAGGATTTCACGGGTCTCGACTCTTTTGTGGTGTATATGTGCGCCAAAGGTGCGGCGGTTATCAAGGCCGACGGCAAGACGGTGGAAATCAAGCAAGGCGAATTGGTGTTGATTCCCGCCATGTGCGAAATCGTGGATATTTATCCCGATACGCTGGGTTGTGAATTATTGGAAACCTATATGGGAGAATAAGATATGAACGTAGACCTGACTTTGGTGTTTTTGGGGCTCATCGTGTTTTCCGCGCACGTGTTCGCCTCGCTCTACAACCGCAAGAAAATTCCCGATGTATTGCTGCTCATCATTATAGGCTTGATACTCGGCCCTCTCTTCGGTTGGGTTTCGCCTTCCAGTCTGGGTATGAGCGGCCCCGTTTTCGTGGCCGTGACGCTGGTGGTTATTTTGTTTGAGGGCGGCACAAGTCTTTCTTTCAATGTGTTGCAATCGGCATGGAAAAGCACCATGAATCTCACCGTCAGTTGCTTTTTCCTGTCCATGGGGCTTGTGGCGCTGGTGAGTTGGCTTTTCGGGCTCGCGCCCCTGAGCGCCCTTACCTTGGGTTCCATTTTGGGCGGCACCTCCTCGGCCGTGGTCATTCCCCTGATGCGGATGCTGGACGTGAGCGAGGAATCGCGCACGGTATTGGTGTTGGAATCGGCGGCCACCGATGTATTGTGTATCGTGTTCACGTTGGCTTTCATGGATGCCATGAAGATAGGCCATCTGCAAGTGGGCAACGTGGTGGGCAACATTCTTTCCTCCTTTATTTTGGCAGGTCTTTTGGGCTTCGCGGGCGCGTTGGTGTGGTCGCGCATCATCACCTCCATCCGCAAGTTGCAGAACTCCATCTTCACCACTCCCGCCTTTGTGTTCGTTATCTATGGCGTCACCAATTTCTTGGGTTGGAGCGGTGCGATTGCCGCTATGGTTTTCGGCATCACCATGGCCAATATAGACACAATCAAGAACCGCGTGTTGCTCAGGATTATGGGCGGACAGGGACACAAGCTCAACAAAACCGAAATGGTGTTCTTCGGCGAATTGGTGTTCCTGCTCAAAACCCTCTTCTTCGTCTATATCGGCATTTCGATAGAATTCAGCGATTGGAAGACGCTTTTGGTGGGGCTCATCATCACCTTCGTGCTGTTTTTCGGACGTATCCTCGTGGCGCGTTTCTTCTCGCCCAAAACGGCGACACCTTTCGATAAAACGGTCATTGCGATGATGATACCCAAGGGGTTGGCCGCCGCCGTCTTGGCGTCCATGCCGTTGGAACTGGGGCTTGCGGGCGGCGAGTTCATCAAGAACGTCACCTACGCCACCATTCTCTTTTCCATCATGTGGGTGTCGCTGATGATACTTTTAGTGGATAAATCGCGCACGGTGCGCCATATTTTCGGCAAGCTGTTAGGCGGCGGCGATTCGGAGAACAGCAATATTTTCGTGAACGATGTGGAGCGCAACGCTTCCGAAGAAGATGACGGAATGGACGACCGCACGCCCTTCTCGTTTATTTCGAAAATGGAAGCCCGTATCGAGAAGATGAAGAAAAAGGAAGAGACGGAAAATTAGTGGAGTAGTCGCTCTATATCGTTGAAGATTACAAACACAAACAGAGCGACGATTAAAATCATACCCACCATCTGCGCCCCCTCGAGCACCTTGTCGCTCACCTTGCGACGGGTTATCATTTCGTAGAGCGTGAACATCAGGTGCCCCCCGTCGAGACCGGGAATGGGAATGATGTTCATGAAAGCCAAAACCAGCGAGAGCATTCCCGTGATATACCAAAAACGGAACCAGTTCCATACCGGGCCGTAGACGGAAGCGATGCCGATAGGCCCTTGCAGGGTTTCCCGTGCCTTTTCCTGTCCGCTCACCACCTTTCCTATGCCGCGGATGTTCGTCCACAGCAGGTTCAGCGCGTCGGTGGTCCCGTAGCGCAAGGCGCTTCCCATATTGTATTTCTCGTAGGTATAGGGAAAATCGGTGTAGAAACCGAGAAGTCCCAGACTGTCGGTGCAGGCCGCAAGCGCAAGGGTGTCACCGTCGCGCACGATTTCCATACGGAGGCTGTCGTTCCGTCTTCCCGCCATGAGTTCCTTGAAGTGTCCGAAAGACGGCACCTCCTTTCCGTCCACGGCAAGGATTCTGTCGCCCGTTTGCAAGCCGGCTCTTTCGGCCGCCGACGCCTCGGCTACATTTCTCACCACGGTGGGGTAGTTGGTGATGTCGAACAACGGAAAGCCCGAGGTGTCGGCGGCCAACTTCTTATAGGTGTCGCCCGGAATGTCAATCCACAGTGTCCTGTCTCCGCGCTCCACCTTCACCGCACCGCCCAGCAACACGCTTTGCGGCAATACATCCGAAAAACGCCGCGGCGCCACTTCGTGGGTGCCGATGATTTTGTCGCCCGTCTTGAAGCCCAACGCCCGCCCCGACGGATAGGCGTAAACGCCATAACGGTTCACCTCCTGTGTAGGCAGATAGCCTCCCTGTTTCTGCAAAAGCGCGGTAAAGATGATGATGCCCGCAACAAGGTTCATGAGCACCCCGCCGATAATCACAAAGAAACGCTGCCAGGCGGGTTTGCTGCGGTATTCCCAAGGCTGCGGCGCTTTCCTGAGGCTCTCCTTGTCCATGGATTCATCCACCATGCCCGCAATCTTGCAGTAACCGCCCAGAGGAACCCAGCCTATGCCGTATTCGGTTTCTCCGATTTTGAAATGCAGAAGTTTGAACCCTCCGGCATCGAAGAACAAATAGAATTTATCCACGCGGATGCCGAACAGACGGGCAAAGAGATAGTGCCCCAGTTCGTGCACGAAAACCAAAAGAGAAAGCCCCAACAGCAATTGTCCTATCATCATAATCAGAAAGAAATTTGGGAATCCACGGTCTTGCGGCAGAAATCCCTTGTGGCCGCATCGGTTTCCTCCAATACATTAAGTTGAACCTGTGCGGAGAACGCCACGGTTTGCATGGCTTTCTCTATCAGACGGCCTATCTGCAGGAACGAAATCTTTTCCGCTAAAAACGCCTCCACCGCTATTTCGTTGGCCGCGTTCATGATACAAGGCATATTGCCGCCTTTTTCAATGGCGCGGTAGGCGAGGGCGAGACACATGAAGGTATCCATGTCGGGCTTCTCGAAATGCAGGCATCCCAATTCGGAAAAATTGAGGCGGGGTGTGTTCAATGCAGGGCGGAAGGGGTAGGAGAGGGCGTATTGAATGGGCAGTTTCATATCGGGAACGCCCAACTGCGCCTTCACCGAACCGTCGGCGAAAGACACCATGGAATGGATGATGCTTTCGGGTTGTATCACCACTTCTATGTCTTCGGGTCTGACCCCGAAGAGCCACTTCGCTTCAATCATCTCCAATCCTTTGTTCATGAGGGTGGACGAATCTATGGTGATTTTCCTCCCCATAGACCAAGTGGGATGTTTCAAGGCTTGTGCGGGCGTGATGTTTTCCAACTCGGCGCGTGTCTTTCCCCGGAAAGGCCCTCCCGAACCGGTCAGGAAAATCCTTTCGACGGGATTGTATTGTTCGCCGGCAAGACATTGAAAGATAGCCGAATGTTCGGAGTCGATGGGAATTACCGGCACCCGGTTTTCGCGGGCGGCCTTGCACACCAGTTCGCCCCCCGCCACCAAGGTTTCCTTGTTTGCCAAGGCGATGTTTTTCTTCGCCTCGATGGCCTTGAGCGTGGGTTTCAGACCCGCCGCGCCCGACAAGGCGGTCACCACCGTATCCACTTCCGCGCAACAGGCGGCATCTTCCAGCGATTTTCTGCCTGCAAAGACTTTGGTGTCGGTGCGGTACAAGGCTTCGTTCACCTTTTCGTAAAGCGCTTCGTTGCCTATCACCACCATGTTGGGTTTGAATTCCAAAGCCTGCTCGATAAGCTTATCGGCGTGATTCTGTGCGGAAAGAACCTCTATTGCGAATAAGTCGGGATGTTGGCGCACCACATCGAGCGTCTGTGTGCCGATAGAGCCGGTGGAACCCAGCACCGCCAATTTCTTTTGCGGAAAGTCCTGCGGAGTATTGTTGAGAGCCATTGTCGGAAAACCTTATAAAATCAAGTACTTTTCGGGATCTACGGGAGAACCGTTGTACCAAAGTTCAAAGTGCAGATAATCGGTGCCGTGTTCGGTGGAGCGTCCCGCGATGCCGATAGCTTCGCCCGCCCGCACGAAGTCGCCC
This sequence comes from uncultured Bacteroidales bacterium, assembly GCA_947176325.1. Lineage (GTDB taxonomy): Bacteria > Bacteroidota > Bacteroidia > Bacteroidales > P3 > Pullibacteroides. The sequence goes on from CAMWQD010000051.1 coordinate 6,924, forward strand.
GCCCGCTTGAAGAGCGCGGAGGCCGAGCAATAGAGCGAGATGAGGTCGTTTTCGTGCTCCACAACCAAAATATAACCGCGGTCGGGCGACCACGAGGCAAACACCACATTGCCGTCCAGAACCGATTTTATCACGGCATTGTTTTCGGTTTCGATGTCGATGCCGAAATGTTGTGTCTTATAATCGAAATGAGAAATCACGGTGCCTTGCACGGGCTTGTAAAAAAGGAGGTTGTCGGAAAATTTCTTGCTTGCGGGGTCGCGTCCGCTCAAAAATGCGGCGGGCGTTTCCACCACATAGCGGTCGGAGGTTTCGATTTCGTGGCGCAGAATGGAATCCTGCACGGAGGTGCGGTAGGGCAGGTTGTCGTATTGTTTGAGCGAGTCCTTGATGCCGATGCCCTCCTCGGCGGGGATTTTTCCCGAAAGCGTGGCCGTGAGCACCCGAAGCATAAGGCTCTGCGCCTCCATTCTCGATTGCAGCGAATCGATACGAAGACGGTTGTCCACACTGCTTTCCACCCATTCGCGTTTCACATAGCCCGGCACCATTTTCTTGAGGGGCGTGAACATCACCAGGCATACGGTGGCGGCCATGAGGAGCATGCTTGCGCAAGCCACCACGGTAAGCACGTTGAGCCCCGACAGGCGGAACGAAAATTTTTCGTGAAAACTTTCGTCGGTTACCGAAAATCTGTATTTATGACGGACATTCGTAAAAAGTGTCCGCCAGAATTTCCTTGCATTCATTGTTTATAATATGAGCAAAGGTACAAAAATTCATCTCGCCCTCCGTTTCGTGCGGAAAGAATACCGCAACTGCACCTTGATTTCGGGCAGGAAGAA
>CAMWQD010000052.1 GCA_947176325.1 uncultured Bacteroidales bacterium
GATTATGCCAATGTGTATCAAGACGGAAAGCTTGTGCGCGTAGACCCCGAAGAAGTGGCCGTGGGGCAGACCATCGTGGTGCAGCCGGGCGAGCGGATGCCTCTCGACGGTGTGGTGGAGGAAGGTTTCTCGTCGCTCAATACTTCCGCGCTCACGGGCGAGTCGTTGCCGCGCGAAGTGAGGGCGGGCAGCGAGGTGCTCAGCGGGAGCATCAACATGACGGGTGTGCTGAAGGTGCGCACCACCAAGCCTTTCGGGGAGTCGACCGTGGCGAAAGTGTTGGAATTGGTGGAAGATTCGGCCTCGCGCAAATCGCGTTCGGAGAATTTCATCTCGCGCTTCGCCCGCGTCTATACGCCCGTGGTGTGCTATGCCGCCTTGGCCCTTGCGCTTCTGCCGCCCCTGTTCCTTATCTTCTTCAAGGACGCCGCATGGTCGGCCGTTACTTTCGAAACGTGGATTTACCGCGCATTGACCTTTTTTGTAATCAGTTGTCCCTGCGCGTTGGTCATCAGCATACCCCTCTCGTTTTTCGCGGGCATAGGCGGAGCGAGCCGCGAGGGTATCTTGGTGAAGGGTGGCAATATTCTGGAGGCGCTCACCAAGGTGCGGACGGTGGTGTTCGACAAGACGGGCACGCTTACGCTCGGGGTGTTTGAGGTGAACGCCATGCACGACGGTTCCGACAACGATATGCACGCCGGCGCCGAACAATTGCTCGAATGGGCGGCCATGGCGGAGTGTTCCTCCTCGCATCCCATTGCCAAATCGCTCCTGCGGGCCTATGGGAAAGAAGTGGATCACAGCCGCATCACCGATATTCAGGAAGTGAGCGGCAAGGGGATAACCGCGCGGGTGGATGGCCGGCAGATTGCCGTAGGCAACGAGATCCTGATGCGCGATGCCGGTGTGGAGCCCTGTCACTGCCGCACCGTGGGCACAAGGATTCATGTGGCGGTGGACGGACGTTATGCGGGGCATATCGTGTTGGGCGATGTGATGAAGCCTATGGCGAAGGAGGCTGTGGCGCGGCTGCGCGAAGCGGGTGTGACGCGCACGGTGATGCTGACGGGCGACGCCAAGGCCGTGGCCGAACACGTGGCCGCGGAATTCGGGGTGGACGAGGTGTACAGCGAATTGTTGCCCGCCGACAAGGTATCGCATTTGGAGAGAATCATGCAGGCCTACCCCGAAGGCAAGGTGGCTTTTGTGGGCGACGGTATCAACGATGCGCCGGTGCTTTCGCGCGCCGATATAGGCATCGCCATGGGGGGAATGGGCAGCGACGCGGCCATAGAAGCCGCCGATGTGGTGCTTATGGACGACGAGCCTCTCAAGATTTCCAAGGCTATCCGCATTTCACGCAAATGCATAGGCATTGTATGGCAGAACATCATTCTGGCCTTGGGCGTGAAAGGGGTCTGCCTTGTGCTGGGGGCTTTCGGCATCGCCAATATGTGGATTGCCGTCTTTGCCGATGTGGGGGTGATGATTTTGGCCGTGCTCAACGCCATCCGTGCCATTTATGTGCGGAAAGCGTAGGAGGCCTCAGGGCTTGTAGGCCGACAGGCGGAGCAGTTCGCGGGGCGGACAGGCGAGCAGGGTGGAAAAATCGGCTTCGGTTTTCTTGAGGTAGCGCTCCACGATACGCCAGCCGATAAACTGGCTCAGGCGCGCCGGCGCTCCCGGAAGCAGGGGATTGAAAGGCCCTTCGTTCACGAAATAGCGGAATTTGAAAGGATCGGTTTCGAAGAGGAGGTTTTGGCGCACGATATATTGCCAAACCTCCTTTTCGTGTGCCTTGCACCAAAGATATTCTTCGTGGCTGAAGCCCAGGATATGTTCCATGTCGGCATCGGGGCACACTTGGGTGATGAAATGCACCAACTTTCCGTCGGAAGCGATATGGTCGAGCAGCGAGACCCGCTCGGTGGACGTCTGTATATGCTTGGCGCCGATAACCCGCGCGATGTCGGGCAACAGATGTGCGGAATTGAAACGACGGCTCAGGTAGCGGGGAATGCCCGCTTCGTCGAGGGCTTCGGTAGGGTTGTCGAGATAGAGATCCAGCGCAATCGTCAGAATGGAATCGTGATACAGGATACGGTTCACGAAATCGTAATACGAAATATACGTGTAGACTTCGGGTGCCTTGAAATCGGGAAAGAACACCTGCACGCGTCCGAAAAGACAGGCCAGTTCACGATGCAGGGCTTTGCCGTCGCCATAGGTCTTTTCGATGTGGGAATAGGCGTCTTCCACCACGGGGTCTTCCAAAAAATAGCGGATGCGGAGCAGGTTCACCGAATCGGACAAGTCGGCTCCCTGCAGGAACAGTTCAAATTCGGGCAGGGCGTTTTCCAAGGCCGTCTGAAGCTGCGCCGTGTCGGCCTCCATCAGATAGGTTTCGTAGCGGTGCAGGGAAAAGTTCTCGTTGGGCGTGCAGGGGATTTTCTTTTGGCAGGCGCAGAGCGAGGCGAGGCACAGAAGGCAGAGGGGCGCGAAAGTTTTCATCACGTTCTAAAAGATTTTGAAACCTAACAGGAAATCGAAGGTGCCCGTGCGGAAGCTTTGGTTGGCGTAGCGGAACACGGGCGTGCCGGTGATTTCGTAGCGGAAACTCAAGAAAACGAAATGATAGACAATGTCTATCTGCAACATGGCTCCGACACCCACGGGGGAGAGGTTGCGGTCTATATTCTTGTTGTTGACGCTGATTTCATTCTTGCCTGCCTGCGGCAAGTTGAGCAGGGCGCAGGCGGTGAGCGAAACGTTGAAGTCCGAGGTTTTGGGAAAGAGCCATACGCCCACGCCGAGCGGCACGCCGATATGGGTGTAGGTCATGGAGATGTCGTAGTTGCCGAGGGCGGTGTCGGCCGAATGCCCGCTGGCCGAGAGTTTCCTATCGGAGATATTCAGTTCGAAATGACCGAAAAACCGTTTGGCGAAGTCCACTTGGAAATAGGCGCCTCCGCACACGCCGGCCTTGGTGACGGGAGAGGCGAAATTCCACGCGCCCGAAGACGGAATCGTGGTGTTGGCCGCCCCGCCGATAGAGAGGCCGAAATGGATGTTTTCGTTGCCTTGCGTATGCACCAGCTGGGCGAAGCCGCAGGGTGCCAGCGCAAAGAGGAAGCAGAGCGGAATCCACATTCTCTTGTTAAAAGAATGCGGGAAACGATGAAAACAACGGCTGTATTTCGTGTATTTTTGCATAAATGGCAAGGCCTATAATCTTGTAAAAGTATGAAAAAATCCATAATGCTGTGCTTGGTGTCTTTGTGCGCCTCTCTGTTGTACGCCCAAAGCAGCAACGCCAAATTCATAGACAGCCCCTCGTGGGTGTTGCAAGGGGAAGGGCAGGTGGCTGCCGCGCCGGTTGCGACAAAGGCTCCCGCTTCGGTGGCGACAAAGGCGCCCGCTTCGGTGACCGCCCCCGCCAAGACAACCACGGCAAGCACGGTCTCAAAGTCCTCCACGGCCTCGAAGTCTGTCGCAGGCTCGAAATCCGCGCCGGCTGCCGTGGTGAAAGGCCCGCAGCAGGAAGGCTTCCTCCATATAGGGGTTTATGTGATGCCCGCCATCAATTGGGTGGGGAACGTATCGGACGGCTACAAGCGCGATGGCGTAACGGGCATGGTGACGCCGACCATCATGGTGGATATGCGCATCATCCGCCGCCTTTTCGGAGGGGTGGGGATTTCGTTCAACACCTTGGGCGGACGCTTGTCGGCGCAAGGCACCGAAGATTTGAGACAGCATACGAGTTCCTATAATTTCTCCTACATAGAAATCCCGTTCCGGCTCAAACTGAAGACGCCCAATTTCGGCGAATCCAAAGGCTCCCTGTTCCTTTCGGCGGGCGCGAGCGTGGGTTTCGGCGTGAATTATAAATACAAGGATGTCTACGAAAACATTTCCCTCCCCACCCAATTCGGCAACAAGGAGGGGACGTTGACAGTGACGGGCAAGATGAAGAAGGATGCCAAACTGGCTAATTTTTCGATTATCGGACAACTTGGCTACAATTATCAAATCGTCAAGCATTTCAATTTGATAGTAGGGGTGGAATATCGCTACGCTTGCGTGGATCCGATAAAGGACAACCGCAAGTTCAATCTGAAAGACCTTGCCTTTCACAACCATCAGATAGGTTTGATGTTGGGTATAATGTTCTAACGGTTATGAAGATAAGTATACTGCAAGATGTGTTTTCTCCGGATGCAACGGAGAATGTCGGGAAGATAAGGAACGCATACAAAAAAGCGGTGGAAGCCGGTGCGGATATGCTCGTGCTGCCCCGGGGTGCCGCCGAAAACGTCCCCGCCCGTGATTTATTGAAGCTCACCGCTTCCGGCACCGCCTTGGCCTTCAACACCTCCTTCGACGACGAACTTCACGCCCCCGCGATTCTCCTTGCCCTCAACGGTCAGGTGCATGCCCGTATTCCCGCCTCCTGCTCGCGCATGTTGCAGGAATGCGTGTTCGAATACAAAGGACAGAATATCCTGCTCACCTTTTTCGACGAGGAAATCTGCCCGGTGGAACGCTACGGGGAAATCATCGAGAAAATAGATTTGGGCATCTTCATGGATAACCGACCTTTTCTCACCGACCGGGAAGACGCGCACAAGGCACGTTTGCAGGAAACCGCAGGCAGTCTGCCCGCTATGGTCTATGTGGCCCAGGCAGGCGGCTACGAGACGCAGGCTCTGCGCGGCGTTTCCTCCTGTTGGAAAGAGGGTGGGATAGTGTTGCAAATGCCTTATTTCGAGAGCGGTTTCGCTACATTCGATACCGAAAATACGGAACGCGCCGAAAAGCCCGAAGAGGCCGCCCGCCCGCAAATCGCGCTTATCCACGATGCGATTGTGCGTGTCATTGCCGACTACTTCAAGCATTGCCACACCGCCAAAGCCGTGATAGGGCTTTCGGGCGGCATAGATTCGTCGGTGGTGATGCCTTTGGCCGTGGAAGCCTTGGGGCGGCAGAATGTGTTCGGCATCATGATGCCCTCGCAATTCTCCACCGACCATTCGGTGAAAGACGCCGTCGACTTGGCCGAGAACTTACAGATTCACTACGAGATAATTCCTATCAAACCGCTGTATGACGTGTTCATGCAGCAACTCAAACCCGTGTTCGGCAACCTGCCTTTCGGCCTGGCCGAAGAAAACCTGCAGGCCCGTATCCGCGGCAACCTCCTCATGGCCACCGCCAACAAACACGGCGCCATCGTGCTCAACACCTCCAACAAAAGCGAAGCCGTCTGCGGCTACGGTACCCTCTACGGCGACCTCTGCGGAGGCCTTTCCGTATTGGGCGACCTCTACAAAAGTCAGGTGTATGCGTTGGCGCATTACATCAACCGCAAGAAGGAAATCGTGCCGCAGAACAGCATCACCAAAGCGCCCTCGGCCGAATTGCGCCCCGGGCAGAAAGACAGCGACTCACTTCCCGACTACGATCTCATTGAGAAAATCATGCGCCTGCATCTGGAACAGCATCTCGACGAGAAAGCCCTTATCGGGGAGGGGTGCGAGGAAGCGGCGGTGAAGCGCGTGTTGGGACTTTTTGTCCGCAACGAATACAAACGCCGGCAGACACCGCCGATTGTACGGCTTTCCACCACTTGCCTCGGCGCAGATATACGCCTGCCCCTATAAATCAGACGGTTTTTTCGTTGTAAATCACGAATTTTCCGTCAAAGGAATCCAGCCTTACAGGACGGGATTTATCGAGCTTCTCTCCCAAAATCTGCTTGGAGATTTCGTTCACAATGTGCTGTTGGATGAAGCGTTTGATAGGACGCGCCCCGTATTGCGGGTCGTAGGCCTGACGGGCGATGTCGGCATAGGTCTCCTCGCTTATCAGAAGCTCGTAGCCGTTCCTGCGCATCAACTCCGACACATGCCGCATCTGCAATTTCACCACGTCTAAAATCTGGTTGCGCGAAAGCGGATGAAATACAATCACCTCGTCCACACGGTTCAGGAATTCGGGGCGCATATGCATACGCAATTCGTTGAGCACTTGTTCTTTGCTCTTTTGGTAGGCCTCTTCTTCCCCGTTCTCCTTCATCTCGTCGAAAGCCTGCTGGATATAGGCGGCTCCCAAGTTCGAGGTCATGATGACGATAGTGTTCTTAAAATCGGCCACGCGTCCCTTGTTGTCGGTCAAACGTCCGTCGTCCAACACCTGCAACAAGATATTGAACACGTCGGGGTGCGCCTTTTCGATTTCGTCCAGTAGAATCACCGAATAGGGACGGCGGCGCACCGCTTCGGTAAGCTGCCCGCTTTCCTCATATCCCACATAGCCCGGAGGAGCCCCCACCAGACGCGACACCGTGTGCTTTTCCTGATATTCACTCATATCGATACGCACCATGGCTTTCTCGTCGTTGAACAGGTAGTCGGCCAAGGCCTTGGCGATTTCGGTTTTCCCCACGCCCGTGGTACCCATGAAGATGAACGAACCGATAGGACGGTTCTCATCGCTCAATCCCGCCCGGCTGCGGCGGATAGCGTCGGCAATGGCACCTATGGCCTCGTCCTGACCCACCACGCGCTTGTGCAGTTCCTCCTCTATATGAAGCAGTTTCTCTCGCTCGCTCTGCAACATACGGCTCAACGGAATGCCCGTCCAACGCGATACCACGTCGGCGATTTCCTCACTGCCCACTTCCTCCTTAATCATCGCCCCCAAAGCCTGTTGCTCGCCAAGTTTCTTCTTGAGCTCCTCCACCTTGCGCTCGGATTCCTTGATACGCCCGTAGCGCAGTTCGGCCACTTTCTCATAGTTGCCCAGACGCTCGGCCTGCTGCGCCTCGAACTTGTAGCGTTCAATGGCGTTCATCTCTTCCTGAATGCCGTCCACCGTCTCCTTCTCGGTCTTCCACTTGGCTTTCATGCTGTCGCGCTCCGTGGAAAGATTGGCAATTTCCTCGGTCAATTCAGAAAGTTTCTTCTCGTCTTTCTCGCGCTTGATAGCCTCGCGTTCAATCTCCAACTGCCTTATCTTGCGTTCGATTTCGTCGAGCTTCTCGGGCACCGAATCAATTTCCAGCCGCAGTTTGGCCGCCGCCTCGTCCACCAAGTCGATAGCCTTGTCGGGCAGGTAACGGTCTGTGATATAGCGGTGTGAAAGTTCCACGGCGGCAATCAGGGCCTCGTCCTTGATACGCACATGATGATGCGTTTCGTAGCGTTCCTTGAGCCCGCGCATAATCGAAATGCTGTCCTCCACGCTCGGTTCGTCCACATATACCGTCTGAAAACGACGTTCCAGCGCCTTGTCCTTTTCAAAATACTTCTGATACTCGCCCAAAGTGGTGGCGCCAATCGAGCGCAACTCGCCCCGCGCCAGCGCCGGCTTGAGGATATTGGCCGCATCCATCGCGCCTTCACCGCCCCCGGCACCCACCAAGGTGTGGATTTCGTCGATAAAGAGGATGATTTCGCCTTCGGCGGCAATCACCTCTTTCACAACGCTTTTTAAGCGTTCTTCGAATTCGCCCTTATACTTGGCGCCCGCAATCAGCGCGCCCATGTCGAGCGAAAACACCTGCTTGCTCTTGAGCGTCTCCGACACGTCGCCGCCCACGATACGTTGCGCCAAACCCTCGGCAATGGCGGGCTTTCCCACGCCGGGTTCGCCAATCAGCAAGGGATTGTTCTTGGT
>CAMWQD010000053.1 GCA_947176325.1 uncultured Bacteroidales bacterium
CTCCGATAAGGCTTGGCGGGGCATCTTTTGGAGGAACGGAAAAAAAGATGTAATTTCGTAGGCGTTAAAACTTAAAACATACAGAATATGAATTTTCCTGAAAACCTCAAGTACACCGCCGATCACGAATGGATCAAGGTGGAAGGCGACACCGCTTTGGTAGGCATCACCGACTATGCTCAAAAAGAATTGGGCGACATTGTTTTTGTGGACGTTACCAGCGAAGGTGAAACCCTTTCCTCGGGCGAGGTATTCGGCAATATCGAAGCCGTAAAGACCGTTTCCGAACTGCTGTTGCCCGCCGGTGGCGAAGTTCTCGAACTCAACCCCGCCTTGGCCGACAATCCCGCTTTGGTGAACAGCGACCCCTACGGCGAAGGCTGGATTATCAAGGTTAAGTTGAGCGACCCCGCCGAAGTGAACGCTTTGATGGACGCCGCCGCTTACAAGGCTCAGATTGGCGCGTAAGCGAAAATCATTTCATAAAATCGAGGGGCTGTCCGATATATAAAATTTGGCAGCCTCTTTTTTATTACACTTTTTCGGAGGACACTTATGTCGTTGAATTGCGGAATCGTGGGATTGCCCAATGTAGGGAAATCCACTCTTTTCAATTGTTTGAGCAACGCCAAGGCGCAGGCCGCCAATTTCCCTTTCTGTACGATAGAACCCAATGTGGGCGTGATTACCGTACCCGATGAAAGGCTCAACGAGCTTGTCGAGATAGACAAGCCCAAGAAAGTGGTGCCCGCTACCATGGAAATTGTGGATATAGCCGGTTTGGTGAAAGGGGCGAGCAAAGGCGAAGGCCTCGGCAACAAATTTCTGGCCAACATTCGCGAAACCGATGCCATCATTCATGTGTTGCGTTGCTTCGACGACGACAACGTGACCCATGTGGACGGCTCGGTAGACCCTGTCCGCGACAAGGAAATCATCGACACCGAATTGCAGATAAAGGATTTGGAAACCGTCGAGAGCCGCATCGGAAAAGTGGAGAAACAGGCGCAGAGCGGCGGCGACAAAACCGCCAAACGTCTTTTGGGAATCTTGCAGAAATATCGCGAAGTGCTTAATCAAGGGTTGCCCGCCCGCATCGTGGAGTGGGACAGCAAGGACGATGAAAAGTTGGCCCGCGAGTTGTTTTTGCTCACCAACAAGCCTGTGCTCTACGTTTGTAACGTGGACGAGGCTTCGGCCAAAGACGGCAACGCCTATGTGGAGGCCGTGCGCAAGGCGGTGGCTGCCGAGAATGCGGGGATTTTGGTGGTGGCGGCCAAGACCGAGAGCGAAATCGCCGAATTGGAAACCTACGAGGAAAGGCAGATGTTTCTGCAGGAAATCGGCTTGGAGGAATCGGGCGTGAACCGTCTTATCAAAGCCTCCTATGCCTTGCTGAATTTGCAGACCTATTTCACCACGGGCCCCGACGAAAGCCGTGCATGGACGTTTGTGAAAGGCACCAAGGCTCCGCAGGCGGCGGGCATCATTCACACCGATTTCGAAAAAGGATTTATCCGCGCCGAGGTAATCAAATACAACGACTATATTCACTACCGCTCCGAAACCGCCTGCAAGGAAGCCGGTAAATTAGGGGTGGAAGGAAAGGAATATGTGGTGCAGGACGGCGATATCCTGCATTTCAGATTTAATGTGTAGGACTACAGTTCCACCGGTTTTTCGGGCATCTTCGTTTCTTCGAAGAACTCTTCTATTTTGGCCCGCAGTTGGGTGGGGGTGACATTATAGGTGACATTGCCGAAAAGACAGTAGGAAATGGCGCCGGTTTCCTCCGAGCACACGATAGCCAGCGCGTCCGACTGTTCGGTGATGCCGATGGCCGAGCGGTGGCGCAGACCGAGATTGGCCGACACATCCTTGTTGTTCGTAACGGGCAGAATGCAGCGGGCGGCCACGATACGGTTCTTTTCGATAATCAACGCACCGTCGTGCAAAGGGCTGTTCTTAAAGAAAATATCCTCTATCAAGGCACTCGATACAATCGCGTCGAGATGTTCGCCCGTGGCCACGGTGCCCGGCAGACGGTTCAGCTGCGTGAGAATAATCAACGCGCCGGTTTTCTCCTGGCTCATGTGCATGCAGGCCTGCACCACTTGCGTAATGTTGAGTTCTTTCTTGAGAATGCCTTTTCGCTTGAGTTGGTTGAGAATCTTGTTGGCGCGCTTCTTTTGCATGGAGGTGGGGGAGGTGAGCATGAAGAAGAAGCGGCGGATTTCGGGTTGGAAAATCACCACAATCGCCAAAAGACCCATACTCACCACGCGGTCTAAAATTTCGGTGGTGAGGGGCATGGAGAGTTGCCCCGCGATTTTCCAAAGCACAAAGATGCCGATAATGGTCAAGACGATGTTGAGCGCCGAGGTGCCCTTTACCAAACGATATATCTGATAGGCCAAAAAGGCCACGATAGCGATGTCGAGAGCCTGCGTGAACGAAAAATTCTCCAACCAAAGTCTTATAGAGTCCATAATTGCCTGTATATTTTAACACACTCCACCGCTTCCCTTACATCGTGAACCCGAAGTATGGCCGCTCCGTTGAGCAGAGCCACCATGTGGACGGCGGTGGTGGCGTTGAGTGCTTTCTCGGGGGTGGTTCCCAAGAGTTTATATAACATAGATTTGCGCGACATTCCCGCCAAAACGGGCATGTCGAAAATCGAAAGGTCGCGCAGGTGGTTCAACACCGCGTAGTTTTGTTCCAAAGTCTTGTCGAAGCCGAAGCCGGGGTCGAGGATGATGTCGTGGATGCCGGCCTGCCGCGCCTGTGAAATCTTCTCCGAAAAATAGGGAATCAGAGAAACTTCCGCGGGCTTTTCGGGTCTTGCTCCGCTTTGTTCCCACGCCTGCAACGGGCTGGAAAGGTGCATCAGGATATAAGGCACCTGAAGCCGCCCCACGGTGGCGAACATCTTTTTGTCGAAGCTTCCGCCCGATATGTCGTTGACGATGCTTGCCCCCGCCTCCACGCAACGCTCGGCCACCTCGGCACGGAAAGTGTCTACCGAAACAAGCAGTTCGGGAAATCTTTTCACGATAGCCTTGAGCGGTTTTTCCAAGCGCGCCCATTCTTCCTCCGCCGAAATCAGTTTGGCACCCGGACGAGAAGACATCGCGCCCAAGTCCAGAATATCCATCCCCTCCTTCAGCATCTTTTCGGTACGCTTCAGCACCGCTCTCACCCCTCTTGCACGGCTCCCGCCGAAAAAAGAATCGGGCGTGAGGTTGACAATGCCCATGACCTGGGGTTCGCTCCAAGTTCTTAAACGACCTCTGATATTAAGACTATAAGCCATTTGCATTGCCTTTGAATGGTTGCAAAAGTATTGAATTAGGCGTAACTTTGCAAGTATGAAAACAGAGCAGACCAATAAGGAATTCGAGAGCGTGCTGGCCGATTGCCGCACCCTATACGCGGCGAAGTTAGGCGATTATGGCGCGGCCTGGCATGTGTTGCGCCCCAGTTCGCTCACCGATCAGATTTATATCAAGGCCAAAAGAATCCGCACCTTGCAGATAGAAGGGCAGGCCTTGGTGGACGAAGGCATCCGCGGCGAGTTCGTGGGTATCGTCAACTATTCGATTATGGCATTGATACAGTTGGAAATCGGCTTTTCCGACAACGCCCTTTCCAAGGAAGAAGCCCTTGCAAAATACGATGAATATGCGCAAAAGGCTTTCGAGCTCATGACGCGCAAGAATCACGATTACGGCGAGGCGTGGCGCAATATGCGGCAGGAATCGCTGGTCGATATTATCCTCATGAAACTTCTGAGGGTGAAGCAGATAGAGGATGCGGGCGGCAAGACCTCGGTATCGGAGGGATTGGACGCCAACTATTACGATATGATGAATTACGCGGTTTTCGCCCTCATTCAAATTTCGGAGTCGGCAGGCAAGAAAAATTAGCAACATGAAACAAAAATCAATACCCTCTTGGATTCCTTCCTACGGCATTTTGTTTTTGGTGGTGCTTTCGGCATTGCTCATTCTTTGGGTGCCGGGAAGAAGCGTTCTCTTTTTGTGTTTCCTCGTGCTCAACGGGGTGCTCTGTGTGCTCAACCGCAACTATTTTACGCATGGTTCGGTGGTGACGTTCCGCACGCTTGTGGGCGCGGTGTTTGTGTTCTCGAGCCTCAGCAAAGGCGTAGACCCTCTCGGAACGGTCTATATGATAGAAGATTATCTTGAAGCCTATCATGCCGCTTGGCTCTCGCCCCTGGCCACCTTCACTTCGTTTGCCCTCTGTCTGGTGGAATTCTGCGTGGGCGTGTTCCTGCTCTTCAATATCAAGATTCGTTGGACGGTGTGGGTGTTGGCGGTGATGATGGCCTTCTTTACGGGTCTCACGTGGGTGGATGCCGTGGCCGAGCCGGTTCCCGACTGCGGTTGTTTCGGCAAGGCGTTGGTGATAACCAATTGGCAGACTTTCTACAAGAACTTGGTGATAGACGCGGCCACGCTGGTGTTGCTGTTCTCGGCCGGGCGCATCCGTTCCCGCCGCAAACCCGCGCAGGTATGGACTATCGCCATTCTTTGGGCGGTGGCGTTCCTGGCCTTCGAAATCTATAACTACCGCTACCTGCCCGTGGTCAATTTCCTGGAATGGAAGAAAGGGGAACGGCTTTTTCCCGAACATCAGCTTCCGCTGCGGCACTACATGACCTACCGCAACCGAAGCACGGGAGAGGAACGCGAGTATCTTCTTTCGGAATGTCCTTTCTCCGACCCGCAATGGGTGGAGGAATGGGAATTTGTGGATCGGCGCGACGAAAACCCCAATCCTGCGGCGGTGAACATCAACATTCTCGACAAGCTCGATGACGAGGATCCCGGGATAGACGTCACCCGCAGCCTTTTGGAAGACGACCGCTATCTCTTTTTGGTGGCGGTGTACGATATAGACCAGGCCAGCGAGAAAGGTCTGCGCAAGGTGGCCGATTTTGTGAACAAGATGTATGAAGCGGGATATGATGCCTGTTTCCTCACGTCGTCGGATGTGGAGAGAGCCACGGCCTTCAAGGAAGATTACGGGGTGGCCGACTTTCCGGTTTTCTATGCCGACAACACGTCTATCAAGGCGGTGATTCGTTCCAATCCGGGTGTGGTGTTGGTACGCAATGCGTATGTGTTGGGCTTGTGGGATTGGCGGCGGCTTCCCGAACCCGATGCGGTGGATTTCCATGCGTTGCAGGCCGCTTTCGGGGCTGCCGAAACCGAGGAGTAGGCTTCGGGAACGGAGTGTGTTGAAAATGTAAAAAAACTGAATATGAGAAGAAGAATTGTGGCCGGCAACTGGAAGATGAACAAGAACTTTCAGCAGGCCGAGGATTTGTTTGACGAGTTGGTCGATTTGTTGAAGAACGGACAGAATAAGGATACGGACGTGATTGTGTGTCCGCCCTCTCTCTACATAGAAATGGCGCACGATTTGAGCTGCGATGAGGAAGACGGGAACGAAGTGTTCTACGGCGTGGGTGCGCAGAATGTCAACGAACACGAATCGGGCGCGTATACGGGCGAGATTTCGGCGGGTATGCTGGCTTCCATGGGCGTGGAATACTGCATCGTGGGGCATTCCGAACGCCGCCGCTACTATGGCGAGACCGATGCTTTGGTGGCGCAGAAAATAGAGAGCCTTTTGCAGAACGACATCATTCCCATTGTGTGCATAGGCGAGACGCTGGAGGAACGCGAGAGCGGCAAGGCATTCGAGGTGATTGAAAGACAGCTCGAAGAAGGTATGTTCAATCTCAAGCCTTTGGATTTCGTGAAGCTCATCATTGCCTACGAACCCGTTTGGGCTATCGGCACGGGCAAAACCGCCACGCCCGAACAGGCGCAGGAAATTCACGCCCATATCCGCAAGTGCATTCAGGAAAAATACGGCAAGGCGGTTTCTTCCACCATTCCCTTGCTCTATGGCGGCAGCTGCAATCCCAAGACCGCGCCCGAACTCTTTGCGCAGGAAGATATAGACGGCGGGCTCATCGGCGGGGCTTCGTTGCAGGCCGAAGATTTTATGAAGATTGTGAACGCCTGATTGTAAACGGTTTGAAAAGCGGGTATGAATTATTATAGCGTCCGTTTGGAACACAGCCTCTCCGAAATCGAGACCGATCTTCTGACCGACGATCTGGCGGGTTTGGGATTCGAGAGTTTTGAAAGCGATGGTGCGGAGTCCGCTCATGCGGAGTCCGCCCGCGCCACGCAAACCCTCACCGCCTATATTCCCGCCCCGGCCTATGGCGTGGCGCGGGCGGACATCGACACGCTCCTGCAAGACTGCGGCGAGAAAATCATCACCCGCACCGATACCCTTATTCCCGACAAAGATTGGAACGCCGAGTGGGAGAAATCCTACACGCCCGTGCGCTTCGGCGATTTCTGCTACGTGCATGCCCCTTTTCATCAGCCTTTGGCACAAGTTCGCTACAATATCGAAATAGAGCCCAAAATGTCTTTCGGCACGGCGCATCATCCCACCACCTCGCTGATGATAAGGTTTTTGGAAAGCGAGCCGCCCGCGGGCAAACGGGTGTTGGATATGGGTTGCGGCACGGGCGTGTTGGGCATTCTGTCGGGTATGCAGGGCGCGGAAAGCGTGTTGGGCATAGATATAGACGAATGGGCGTATAGAAACGCGCTCGAGAATGTGGCGCGCAACGGGCTTTCGGAAAGGATGCGTATCGAACAGGGCGATGCCTCGAACCTGCAAGGCAGGGAATTCGATGTGATTTTGGCCAATATCAACCGCAACATTCTTCTGCGCGACACGGCGGTGTATGCGGCCTGCCTGCCCGTGGGCGGCGTGCTGTATCTGAGCGGATTCTACAGACAGGATATGGATCTTCTTGAAAAGGAGTGCAACGCGCACAGACTTTTCTATCAAAAACATATCGAAAAACAAGACGCGGGTGGCGAAACGTGGGCGGCGATGAAATTTCTCAAGAAGTGAGGATGAAGTTCTGGGTTTCTCTTGGCTTGCTTTCCGTGTTGCTCGCGCCTGTGTGCGCCCAGCGCCGCGACCAGCCTTTGGGCGGGAACGCCGCCGATTTCGAGGCCGCATTGGGAGCGTATATGTTGGCCGACCCCAATCTCACCAAAGACGAAAAGGAACTTTTGCAGACGTGGACGGCGGGGTATCTGGATTATTTCTCATCCCTGCGCGCCGAGCGTCGGGAGGAGGTGGCCGAAATGGCGCGTATGGCGCATAAGGCCCGTGTGAAGGCCTATCCCGAACTGTATGCTTTCTTCCGCACGCAACAACTCATGCAGCAGCGGCATAATTCCGTTCAGGACGAATGGCTCGAGGCCCTGCGGCAAAAGTTGAAGAAAACCCGCACGCGGCATTTCAACACCTTGGTGGATCGCACCTATAAATTGCTGGAGGAGGGCGAATTCTATAAGAGCAACGCCGCTTGGTGGCAGGGGGCGGAAATCGAATTCACCGTTCTCGAAATCAATTCCGAGCCCGTTTTCCGTTTCACCGATATAGACCTCAAGTGCCGCGCCTATAACGACAGCACCTGCATCTATGGCACGAGGGGCGATTATTATCCTCTCGCCGACCGTTTCGAGGGAAAGGGCGGGCGTGTGTATTGGG
>CAMWQD010000054.1 GCA_947176325.1 uncultured Bacteroidales bacterium
ACTTCCCGATGCAGAAGCGGGAGAAGACGGCGCCAAGGACATCATCGGCGAGGATTTTGCCGGTGATGAGGCCAAGATGATCGATGGCGGCATGGATGTCGATAGAGAGAAGGTCGCCGGGGAGGCCGCTTTCCATGCCCTCGGCGATACGCGCCAAATCTTTTTTCACCAAGCCTAAAGCCTCGTAGTGGCGGAGATTGTTGAGAACCGCCGTCTGCCCGTCGGGAAGGACGGGAATCGTAGATTTCAAGGCTTCTTGTAAAAACTCCAGCCCCGCACCCGTTTTGGCACTGAGATGGATGATGTCGTTTTCGCGATGCGGTTCACAACCCGTTTCATCGGCTTTGTTGGCCACCCAAAACACCACCGGAGCCTGCGATTTTTCAAGGCCTACGGAAACCCTTTCCTGCCATGCCTCCACCTCTTTCCGAGCCTCGGACAAAGGCATGGACGCGCTGTCGAACACATAAAGCCACACCCGCGCCGCCTGCATCTTCTGCAAGGTACGTTCCACCCCCATACGCTCCACCTTGTCGTCGCTCTGACGCAGACCCGCCGTGTCGATGAGACGGAACTTGGCGCCGCCCAAATTCCACACCTCCTCCACGGTATCGCGCGTGGTGCCCGGAATATCGCTCACCAAAGCTCTTTCTTCGTGCAACAGAGCGTTTATCAAGGTGCTTTTCCCCGCATTGGGTTTGCCCACAATCACAACGGGAATGCCCTCTTTCAACGCATTACCCGCCTGAAAGGAAGCCCGCAGAGACTCCACTTTCGCATCGATTTCGCCAAGCAATTCCCGCAAACGGCTTCGGTCGGCAAACTCCACGTCTTCTTCACTGAAATCCAATTCCAACTCCACCAAAGCCACAAAATCGAGCAGTTTCTGCCGCAGGGTCTCTATTTCCGAGGAAAAACCGCCCCGCAGCTGGGCAATCGCCATATCGTGCGCAGCCTTGCTTTCGCCTGCAATCAAATCGGCCACAGCCTCGGCCTGGCTCAAATCCATCTTGCCGTTCAGGAAAGCCCGTTGGGTGAACTCTCCCGCCGTAGCCATCCGCACGCCCTGTTTCACAAGAGCGCGCAACAAACGTTCCACGATATAGGAGGAAGCGTGAACCGAAAGTTCCATCACATCCTCGCCCGTATAGGAACGGGGCGCGGCGAAATAACTCACCACGCCCTCGTCGATAATGCCTTCCTCGTCGCGGAATACAGCCAACTTGAGCGTATGCGAGGTCATTTTCGCCACGCCCGCCCCGGCAAGGGCCGCGACCGCTTGCGCGGCGCGGCCCCCGCTCACCCGCACCACCGCCAAGCCCGCTTGGCCCTGCGCGGTGGCCGGCGCACAGATTGTATCCTGCGAAAGGTCTTTCATAAAAGCCTACCGGTATTTTTCCTTTTGTTTGTCTATCTGACGCTTGATGGCATCCACACATTCATCCACCGCCTCTTCGAAAGTATCGCATTGCTTGGACGCGAACAGGTCGGAACCGGCAATCACCAGACGCACATCGGCCACCTTGTTGTGAATGTCGTGATCCTTGTCCACTTTCAGGGTCACTTCCGCTTTCATGGCCTGCGGATAAAGGGTTTCGAGCTTCTTCATCTTCTTGTCGACAAACTCCGACAACGCTTCGGTGGGTTTGAATTTCACCGCATTCAATGCTACTTCCATAATTCTTTGTTTTTAGTTCGTGATGATTGTCGATTTTCGCCAATCGGAAACAGCTTACAAGATACGAAAATTTCCGCAGAAACCGATGCAGAACCGATATAAAAAAAGAGCCAAGCTTTCACTTGACTCTTTGGTCGGGATGACAGGATTTGAACCTGCGACAACACGCCCCCCAGACGTGTACTCTACCAAGCTGAGCTACATCCCGCTTTCTTAAGGGACTGCAAAGGTACGTTTTTTTTGATTTCAAACAAATTTTTGTCAAAAAGTTTACATCCCCTTTTGCACGCCTTCCGTCAGCACCGCCAAGCGGCTGATGCCTCCCTTCACTTTTTCATTCATTTTCACGCAAATCAGAGTGCCGACAGGAAAGAACAAATCCACGCGGGAACCGAATTTAATGAAACCGAGTTCACTCATTGCGTCCACCTCGGAGCCTTCCCGTGCGTAGGAAACGATGCGACGCGCCACCGCGCCCGCTATCTGTCGCACCAAAACATCAACACCCGCATCGGTACGCACCACCACGGTATTGTGTTCGTTCAAGTGGGATGATTTTTCGTGCCAGGCCACCAGAAAACGTCCGGGGTGATACTTGCAATACATCACCTTGCCCGAAACGGGATAGCGGTTCACATGCACGTTGGCCGGAGACATGAAAATCGACACTTTGGTGCACACCCCGCCGAAATATTCCTGTTCCTCCACTTCGGCGATATCCACCACCTTGCCGTCGGCCGGCGCAAAAACCACCCCGGCATCCTTGTCGGGAAAGTCCCTCCGAGGTATGCGGAAAAACGACAGAACCGCCAACCAAAACAAGAATCCTGCGACAGAAAGAGACCAAAGCACCCAGCCTCCCGAGAAAAAAGCCAACAGAACTATCAAAATCCAACATACACTCATCCATGCAATGCTGGATATACCTTCCTTATGTATCGAATATCGCATCCTCATCACTTCATTATCATTGAAAATAGCTGCCACCATGCCACCACCACGGGGGCGGCGATGAACACGCTGTCGTACCTGTCTAAGAAACCTCCGTGGCCGGGCAGAAGATGGCCCGAATCCTTCACCCCTGCTTCGCGTTTAAGCTTCGACTCCCACAAATCGCCGACAATCGCCGCTACCGGAGTTATGGCAGAAACGGAAATCCACAGTATCGGATTTACATGCGGCAACATGAAAACACCCCACAGAATGCCGCCCGCCATGGCACAAAGCACCCCGCCTATGGCACCTTCCCATGTCTTGGAGGGGGAAATCCTTTCGCAAAGCTTGTGACGTCCCCATGCGGAGCCAATCAGATAGGCGAACACATCGTTCATCCAAACCAACAGGAAAAAGCCCATCAGCACATGGCCGCCGTCGGCATGGAAGGGTGCGGCCAAGTAGTTGAGCAGACCCAACGAACCGCCCACATAGAGGCTGCCGCCCAACACCTTCGACACGGAACGGCGGTTTATATCTTCCTTTTCCCTAAAGAGTGAACATATCACGATGCCCACAAGAGCCAATATCCACACCAAGCCCGGAAACAGGGCCGTGCCGCCGTCCACACGCCCTATCCGTGCATAGAGCAAGGTCATCATGGCGGCATACAGCAGATTGGACGACACGAACAATCCCCACCTCATCGTTTTCTTTTCCTGCAAGCCCCACATCAATCCGCTCCACTCATACAGACTGAAATTCATGATGATGCCCAAGAGGATAAGCACATAGATGCCGCCCGCGTAAATGGCCGCAATCGTTATTCCGACCAAAAGAAGTCCGGTAAGAGATCTTTTGAGCATAGTTCTTTTCAGAGATTATCGATAAGAATCAAATATACATTCCTCGGCCCGCAACCCGTCATGGACGCACCGTCTATGTCGAAGAAACAAGGCATTCCCGTCCAGCGCGAAATCATCGAAGGCACCTTTTCCTTTCCTTCCTTCATCAAGCGCACCGCCGTCCTGAAATCGGGCATCACCTGCTCCACCGAGGCCACGAACACCACATCGTCGGCCTGCGCCATGGCACGGCGGCCCGCCGAAGCATTGTTCCACACCACACTGCCGTCTTGGGCTATCAGATAGCGGCAACCGCAAAACACCACGCTCTTCACCACCGCGTCCACGCTTTTGCTGCCATAGGCCACTTCCGCCAAATCGAGCAGGTCGGCCACGTCCGGATCCTTGCAGAAAATCTTGCCCTCCCACTTGCGAACCTTCACCAACTCCGAAAAGGTCTCCACCGCTTCGCGCGCGTTCTCGCAATAGAGAAACGCTCCGCCGGCGGCAATGAATTTCTCGGCGAAATCTTCTTCGGGTGAATTCTTGATCGGACTATAGACATTCCGTTCCAAGTCCACACCGTCCGGACTGGTTACCGGGGCATGGGTCAAGGCTTCGCGGATTTTCTTCAAAATCCGCTCACGGGCGCTCATTCTGTCTATGGTTTCGTCAATCTGCATGATTCTCGGTTTCTTTCAACTCTTCGGCTTGCGGAACCTCATCAAACGGCCTCGGGCCAAAGATATTCTCCACATCCTCGCGGAACATCACCTCGTGTTCGATAAGCAATGCGGCCAATTTGTCCAGTTTCTCGCGGTTCTCCACCAAGATGTTCTTGGCTTCGGCATAGCAGTCTGCCACCATGCGGCGCACTTCGGCGTCTATCATTTCGGAGGTCTTCTCGCTATAAGGCTTGCCGAAACTGTATTCGCTCTCGCCTGTCGAATCGTAATAGCTCAGGGTTCCCACTTCGGGGTTCATGCCGTAGTAGGCCACCATGGCGTAGCAAAGTTTGGTCACCTTTTCCAAATCGTTCAACGCGCCCGTCGAGATTTCGCCGAACACCACCTCTTCCGAGGCGCGGCCTGCGAGGGTCGCCACCATTTCGTCGTGCATTTGCCGCACCGTGGTAATCTGACGTTCTTCGGGCAGATACCAGGCCGCGCCCAACGACTTGCCCCGCGGCACAATCGTCACCTTCACCAACGGGTGCGCATATTTCAACAGCCAACTCACCGTGGCGTGTCCGGCCTCGTGATACGAAATCACCTTCTTTTCCGCCGCCGATATGATTTTGCTGCGTCTTTCCAATCCGCCCACGATACGGTCGACGGCATCCAGAAAATCCTGCTTCTCCACCTGATTCTTCTTGCGGCGGGCGGCAATCAGGGCCGCTTCGTTGCACACGTTGGCAATGTCGGCACCCGAAAATCCCGGAGTCTGTTTCGCCAAAAACGTCACATCCACATCCGCGGCCAGTTTCAAAGGTTTCATATGCACTTGGAAAATGGCTTTCCGTTCTTCCATTTCCGGCAAATCCACATTAATCTGACGGTCGAAACGCCCCGCCCGCAACAACGCCTTGTCCAATATCTCGGCGCGGTTGGTGGCCGCCAGTATAATCACGCCGCTGTTGCTGGCGAAACCGTCCATTTCGGTGAGCAACTGGTTCAAGGTGTTCTCGCGCTCGTCATTGGCTCCCGTAAGGGTATTCTTGCCTCGGGCCCGCCCAATGGCGTCGATTTCGTCGATGAAAATGATGCACGGCGCCTTTTCCTTGGCCATACGGAACAAATCGCGCACCCGCGACGCCCCCACCCCCACGAACATCTCCACGAAATCCGAACCCGAGAGCGAGAAGAAAGGTACCTGCGCTTCGCCGGCCACCGCTTTGGCCAAAAGGGTCTTACCCGTTCCCGGAGGGCCTACCAAAAGGGCTCCCTTGGGAATCTTACCGCCCAAGGAAGTATAACGTTTGGGATTTTTCAGAAAATCCACAATCTCCATGATTTCTTCCTTGGCTTCATCCAGCCCCGCCACATCCTTGAAAGTGGTGTTCACCTTGGTGTCTTTATCGTAGAGCTGCGCCTTCGACTTGCCGAAATTAAACATCCCTCCCGGGCCTCCTCCGCTCATTCCACGCGAGAACATCCGGAACAGAAGCACGATGAACAGAACCGGCAGGAGCAACGAAAACAAGAACGACACGCCTCCGTTTTCCCAAAAGCTCCTCCGTGTCTCGGGCACAAGTTCCACATCGGGACGCTCCATGATCTGCTTCTTGACAGCCGCCGGTTGCCCCACCGTATCGGCTTCCTTGGCTTCCTGCTGCGCCATGCGCACGTCTTTCTCGAAGGTCTCGATAGAAACAAAGGTAAGCACGTAATGCTTGTTGCCCTCTCTGCCCCCTGTGCTGCGCAAGGGTTCGTAAATATCGTTTTCGTATATCTTTTCGGGCTTGATGAAGATTTCCGCCGAACGATCCTGCGCGTCACCGTTCACCACCACGATTTTTTCCACATCCCCCCGCTTGAGCATACCCTCCACATCGTGCCAGGTGGTCTTGACGAAATCCACGCCTCCGAAGCCTCCCGAAAATTGCAGATAAAGGAGGATGAGCAACAACAAGCCGTAAATCCAATAGATATTGAAGTTGCGGCGCTTCCCGCCCTGCGGTTTCCTGTTGGAGCCAAGATTGCCTCCTCCGGGTTTCGGTTGATTTTCCATAATCTTTTCTCCGGATTCTTAATTTTCCTCTTCTTCAAAGACACGCACGCCCGCATCGCCCCATAAATCTTCCAAGCGATAATGCTGACGCGTTTCCTTATTGAAAATATGAGCCAACACATTGCCGTAGTCCAGCAACACCCATTCCCCGTTGGCATAACCCTCGGTATGCAGGGGGTCTTCTCCGAAACCGGCATACACCTTTTCGTCTATCTCATCGGCAATGGCGCGTGCCTGCGGAGCGGAATCCACCTCGCAAATCACAAAGAAATCGAAAGATGCACCCGAAACTTTCCGCAAGTCGAGACTGACGATACGCTGTCCCTTCTTTTCCTGCATGCACTGCACCATGGTTTCCACCAACGCTTCCTCCTGGGCGCGTTTGCGGGTGGACTTCTTCGCCACGGTTTTTGCGGTTGCTTTCGCTGTCGTTTTCGCTGTTTTCTTCGCAGTCGTTTTTGTTTTTTTCTCTACCACGCTATTCTTCAGTTTTTCAATTCAAGTAACATTTTCTGCAAGGATTCGTCCCAAAGCGGAATCTCCAAACCGAATTCCCTTTTGATTTTCTCCTTGCTCAACACACTATACAAAGGCCGACGGCAACTGCTCGGATATTCGGCCGTGCTTATCGGCAGCACCTTGCAATCTTTCCCCGCCATCTGCATGATAGCCGAGGCGAATTCATACCACGAACATTCTCCTTCGTTGGTAAAGTGATAGATTTCTATCCCCTTGCGGGTCTTGAAATCCGTCTTCAAGATAATCTGCATAATGGCCGCCGCCAAATCGCAAGCCCATGTGGGGCATCCCTGCTGGTCGGCCACCACGTTCACTTCCTGACGCTCGTCGCCCAAACGCAGCATGGTTTTCACAAAGTTCTTGCCGAAGGACGAATACAGCCAGGCCGTCCGGATAATCATGCCGTTCACCCCTTTGGCGAACATGGCTTCCTCTCCCGCCCGCTTGCTGGCCCCGTAC
Source organism: uncultured Bacteroidales bacterium (assembly GCA_947176325.1). Lineage (GTDB taxonomy): Bacteria > Bacteroidota > Bacteroidia > Bacteroidales > P3 > Pullibacteroides. The sequence goes on from CAMWQD010000054.1 coordinate 7,165, forward strand.
ACGCCCGTAGGATTCACGGCATCGCTTTCCTTATAGGGTTCGGTGGCATTCCCGTCAAAAACGTAGTCGGTGGATACATGCAGCATGAACGTGCCGTTTTCGGCGCAACATTCCGCCAACACCGCCACGCCGTCGCGATTGACCGCATAGGCCGCCTCCGCATCCGTCTCGGCCTTATCCACCGCCGTGTAAGCCGCGCAGTTTATCAACAAATCCACATTTTGGGTCATGATGCAGTTCTGCACATCCGCACGGTTGCAGATATCCAACACGTCCACATCCACGAAAATGAACCGGCAGAACGAAAAACGGCTGTCTTTCGCCGCACGTCGTATTTCGTTGCCCAACTGACCGTTGCTTCCGGTCACAAGTACTGTCAATCTATCGTTCACGACGCAATTCCTCCT
>CAMWQD010000055.1 GCA_947176325.1 uncultured Bacteroidales bacterium
TCTTTCACCACACGGTCGGGGTCGGGAGCGAAGGGATAGATTTTGGAGGGTTTCAGATTCCAAATCGGTTTCTCCGACTTCATCCGCTTCTCGCCACCACCGGTAATGTTGAGCATCACGCAGTCGTCGGGTTTTACGGTGCCGTTCTGCACGCTCTCGATAAGCGAATACAAGGCCACGCCGGCAGCCGGGTGAATGTCTATGCCTTCGGTACGTTCAAAAAGGGCCTGGGCGTCTTTCGTCTGTGAGTTATCCACCTTCAGGACATCGCCGCGCGTATCTTTGAGCGCATCGTAGAGGCCGCCCGCCAGACTGAACGGCGGTTTGCGGTTGGAAAGCACCTTGGCGTCGATAGCCTCGGCATCGGCGCGGGCCTGATTGTCGTCGTAGGGCAAGAGGGCGCGCGAATCGGCTTTCCACGCATCGTACATGGGGAGGAAAGGCGTGTTCTGCGACACCATAAGACGCATTTTGTTCTTGCCGAAACGTCCGTCTTCGAGCAGACGGAGGTTGGCTTCCCATGCGGCAATGGCACCCGTACCGCTCCCCACGGCCTGAAAATAGAAATCGGGGATGCGGCCGATATGCGTGGTGGCCGAAAGCATGGTTGTGGACATACCGTCCCGACGGGCTATGTTCTTGGCACCGCCCTCCGCAAGAAAGCGGGACGACTTCAACACAATATTACTCAAATTGATGGCATCGAAATAGTCGCCCCCGTTCTCGGAAGCAATCAATTTGACGCAATCGTTGAGCGGTTTTTCGAACCAAAGCGCGCTGAGATTGTCGGCGGGCACGCTCAACAGCAAAGGAATATGATTTTCGGAACAAACCTTGGCAAACGCCCGGGCGGTGTTGCCCGCCGAAGCCACCACCAGCACCTTGCCGCAGGCGGGATCGAGACGCCCGCACACCGAATAGGCCTCGGTTTCCTTAAACGAGCAGGTGCTCATCTTGGCTCCGATTTCGGGATACCAACCGCTAAAGGTGATATAAAGGTTATTCAGCTTCAATTCCTTGGCCAACTTCTCGCTCTTATACGTAACGGGAGCGCAGGAACCCTGCAACATCCTGCGCACAGGAAGCCAGTCGGCAAAACGGTAGATGCCGTATTCGAGACCGAGGGGTTCGAGTTGTTTCTTTTCGTAAACGGCACGCACCAAGGAAGGTTGGTCGCACTGCGGGTCGTCGAGCACCCAGCCGTTGTCGTCGAAAATGCGGCCTGTGGCCACGGTCTGCAATCTGTAGGAAGTAGGGGTAATCGCGTTCATAAATCCCATTTTTTAAAGATACGAAGGTAGTGAAATTTTATTTTTTCGTATCATTGTAACGGTGAAAGCATACCCTTAAATGACACCCGAAAAATGAAATCAAAAGCTGCAAATATCGTTGCGGGCTGTTTGGCCGCAATGCTCCTGTTGAGTTCGTGTTCCAAGGAAACGGGCCGCTACAAAGGCTCTTACAGTTTCAAAACCAGCGGAGAACTTGTGCTGAAAGTGGTGGAGGTGATTTCCGACACCCTGCCCGTTTCGGTGGGCGACACCCTCTCCCTGCCCCTTACCAACGAATGGGGGCAGATGAATGTGGTGGTGCGCGATAAAAGCGACAAAACCATGTTGGTGACCATGGACGTGGTGGGCGGCGAAGCCACGGCTTTCGAAGCCGAAGCCTCGGAAAGCCACATCACCCTGCTGCCCAAGGAACGCTATATCACCGTGCAGATTCTCAACAACATCACCCAACGCACCCAAGTTACGGTGACGGGAAAAGGCGAGCGCTACGGCAACGTACTTCTCTTTAAATTAGACTATTCCGGCACGCTGAATGCGGTAAGCGGCAAATACGAAATCTTGGAAAGCAAGGTGGAATGTGTGGCCGAAATCAACGAAAATTAGGGAGGAGGCAGCATGAAAGCGAATCGGATTTTAGGGTGGATGTTGGCGGGAGCCCTCGGGATTTCGGCCACCTCCTGCTCCTTGCATAAGAAAGAAAACGCCTCCCGGGAAGCCGTGACAGTGCGGGTGGAAAGGGTGAAACTGCAACAAGGCCTTCACCGCGCCGGCTATGTGGGGACGGTTTCGCCGCTCAAATCGGTGGTTCTTTCGTCCCGCTACCCCGGCACGTTGACACAGGTGTTTGTGAAACAGGGAGATTATGTGGAGAAAGGGCAGGTGTTGGCGCAAGTGCAGACCGCATCGGTAAAAAGTTCCTACGAAATGGCGCGTACCACTTTCGAACAGGCCGAAGACGGCTATAAGCGCGTGATGCAGGTGCATGGCACGGGAAGCGTGCCCGAAATCAAGAAAGTGGAGGTGGAATCGCAATATAAGAAGAGTAAGGCGGCTTTCGAGGCCGCCAAGCAAGCCTTGGACGACTGCACAATCAAGGCACCCTATGCAGGCATTATAGGCGAGGTATATGGCGATGAGGGAGTGGAGCTTTCGATGGCCGACCCCGTGATGCGGGTGCTGGATATATCGGAGGTGGAAATCCGCTTTCCCGTGCCTGAAAAGGAAATCGGCAGGATTCAACCCGGCGACACCGCATTTTTCGTAATTCCCGCTATGGAGGATTCGCTCTGTGCGGGGCGTGTCAAGAATAAGGGCATGGTGGCGTCCGCCTTATCGCACAGCTATACCTGTACGCTCAAGCCTATAAGAAACATCGAGGGTTTGCTTCCGGGCATGGTCTGCAAAGTGTATCTGTATTCCGAACTGCGCGCGGGCATTGTGGTTCCTTCGTCGGTGGTGCAAATGGACACAGAGGGAAAATATGTGTGGGTGGTGGAAAATCAACACGCCTCCAAACGCTATGTGGAAACAGGAGGTTTTCACGGCAAAGGGGTGATTGTGGTTTCGGGATTGCAAGACGGCGACAGCGTGGTGGTGGAAGGTAGCCGCAAGATCAGCTCGGGAATGGAAGTCAAGACGGTGGAATAATGGAAAGGAAGAAGGACATCATACGCGGCATTATTGCGCAAAAGCAGATTATCTATCTGATTTTCGCCTTGTTGATTGTAGTGGGGCTGGTAGGCTTGTTCTTCATGAACAAAGATGAATTTCCCGCTTTCGACATCAAGCAAGGGCTTGTGGTGGGCGTGTATCCCGGCGCCGGTGCCAAGGATGTGGAGCAACAGCTCACCAAACCTTTGGAGGACATTCTCTTCTCTTTTTCCGAAGTGAACCGCGAAACCACCTATTCCTATTCCAAAGACGGCATCTGCTATATCTATGTGGACTTAATCGTGCACAACAAGCGGAAGAACGAAGTTTGGTCAAAAATCAAGCTCAAATTAGACGACTCGCGCATGATGTTGCCGCCGGGGGTTCTGGCGGTGGCCGTACTCGACGATTTCAGCGCGGTTTCCGCCATACTCGTGGGATTGGAATCCTCCGACAAAAGCTACCGCGAAATGGCGGAATACGCCGAAGACCTCAGCAAGCGCCTCAAAAGCATCAAGAACGTCTCGAATGTGAGCATCCTCGGCGAACAGAGCGAAGAGATAGCCGTGGTTGTCGACCGCGACAAACTCTCCTCCTACGGCATCAGCCCTTCTTCCTTATTGCTCAACTATCAAACCGCCGGCCTGAAAATCCTGAGCGGAAATTTCAAGACCGACTACACCAACTCCCCCATTCACTTTCAAAGCAAACTCACCAACGAGGAAGAAATCGCCAATCATATCGTCTATACCGACCCTAACGGAAACGTGGTGCGTCTTTCGGACGTGGCCACGGTGGAGCGCCGCTACAAGGAACTCACCTCAATGGTAAAATACAACGGGCAATCGGCCTTGGTGCTGTCTATCGAAATGCGCCCCGGAAACGACATCGTGGCCTTCGGCAGAAAAGTCAACGCCGTGTTGAACGACTTTGCCGCCGATTTGCCCGAAAACGTGCACATGAGCCGCATCACCGACCAGTCGAAAGTGGTGTCGCGCTCGGTGTTCTCGTTCCTGCGCGATTTGTTGATTTCCATGGCGGTGGTGGTGTTTGTGATGCTGATGCTCTTTCCCATGCGCTCGGCCATGATTGCAAGCTCGGGCGTGCCGGTATGCACGGCCGTGGCCATCGCCGTGATGTTCATGACGGGCATCGACCTCAACACCGTGAGCCTGGCGGCCCTGATTGTGGTGCTGGGCATGATTGTGGACGACTCCATCATCACCATGGACGGCTATATGGACAAATTGGGCAAAGGCATGAGCCGGACGGAAGCCGCAAGCCAATCCTCGCGGGAACTGTTCGTTTCCATGCTCACGGCCACAGCCGCCATCTGCCTCATGTTCTTTCCCGCCTGCGCCGCCATTAAAGGAAACCTCGGCGAATTCGTGGGCTCCTTTCCTTGGGTCATCTCCATTGCCTTGACCATTTCTCTGGTCTACGCCATGCTGGTGGTGCCTTCGTTGGAAGTGAAATACATCACCGAAGCCCGCTCCACCAAGGAAACCGTCATCTCCCGTATGCAAGACCGTCTTTTCAACGCCTTGCAGGGAAGCTACGACAAGTTGGAAGTGTGGTGTTTCCGTCATCCGCGCACCACCATTCTCGGAGGCTTGGGCTTTGTGGCGATAGGCGTTCTGCTGTTCCTGCAACTGAACATTCAGATGATGCCCATGGCCGCCCGCGACTTCTTCGCCATTGAAGTATGTCTGGAAAACAACGCAGGGCTGCGGCAAACCGAGGCCGTCAACGATTCCTTGCAAAAGATACTGTTGGCCGACAGACGGGTGAAGTCGGTCACCTCCTTCATCGGCACGGGGGCGCCCCGTTTCAACGCCATCTACGCACCTATCATGCCGGGGCCCAATATCGCGCAACTCATCGTAAGCACCCGTTCACACGAAGATACCGAAGCCGTGCTCACCGAATTGGCCGACACCTACGGCGATGCTTTTCCGGGAACCGTCATCCGCTTCAAGCAGATGAATTATCAATATGTCATCGCCCCCGTCTGCGTGGATTTGACGGGAGCTTCCCAAGACGAACTCAAACCCTATGCCGACAGCATCCGCAGCTTCATGCAGACCATGAACGACGAATTGCAATGGGTGCACAGCGATTGCGACGGCTATGTCTCGGCTATCGAAGTGGTGCTCGACCCCGAGGAATCCTCGCGCCTGGGTGTCAATAAAACCATGCTTTCGCTGTCCATGGCCGCAAGCCTGAGCGGACAGACCATCACCTCGATTTGGGAAGACGGCAAATCGGTGCCGGTGAACCTATACAGCGAGTTGACGCAGAAAGAAGGCATAGACTACGACCGTTTGGAAAATCAGATGATTTCCACCCTTTTCCCCGAAGTGTCGGTGCCCTTGCGGCAGGTGGCCCGCCTGCAACCCGCATGGGAACTCGAGAACTATCCGCGCAAGGCGGGTGTGGAAACGGTGAGCGTCATGGCCGACCTCAAATACGGCAAGAGCCAGCCGGCGGCCATGAAGAAGATACAGCACTACATCGACACCGAGATACGCCCCACCCTGCCCCCGAACATCAAAATAGAAAGCGGCGGCTTGGCAAACGTCAACAAGGAAGTGATTCCCGAAATCGCCCTGGCGTTCTTCCTGGCGGTAATGGTGTTGTTCTTCTTCATGCTGTTCAAGTTCAAGAAAATATCCTTGTCGTTGCTCACGTTGGCACTCTGCACGCTCTGTTTCTTCGGTGCCTTCGTAGGGCTTGTGATCTTTCATCTCGATTTCGGTCTTACGGCGGTGTTGGGATTGATAAGTTTGGTGGGCATCATTGTCCGCAACGGCATCATCATGTTCGACTATGCCGAAGAACTGCGCTTGGAAGGCACCCCCATAAAGGAAGCGGCTTTCAAGGCGGGACAACGACGCATGCGCCCCATCTTCCTCACTTCCTGCACCACCGCCTTGGGCGTGTTGCCTATGGTGCTCAATCCCGACCCCTTGTGGCGGCCTATGGGCGTGGTGATCTGCTTCGGCACTATCCTCACCATTATTTTGATTGTGACGGTGATGCCGGTTTCGTATTGGCTGGTTTTCAAAAATGTGAAAAGAAAGGAGGAAATTTCCGATGAAATCTAAGACACTTCTCCTTTCGGCGGCAGTGGCGTTCTGCATATGCAGCTCCACAAAAACGGCACAAGCCGCGCAGACGGAACCCGTTTCCCTCCCCTTGGACTCTTGTTTTGAATTGGCGCGCACCCATAGCGCGGTGTTGAAGAACGCCCGCCTCGACGTGTTGGCCGCCCGCGCCAAAAAGCAGGAAGCCTTGGCCTCCTATTTTCCGAAAGTGGCGGTGCAGGCCTTCGGTTTCGGCGCCTTGGATCCCATGCTCGAAATCGGAATGCTCGACATCTTGGGACACAGCCCCACCGCCCGCAATCTCAACCGCCTGATAGAACAAGTGGGGGCGCAATACGGCATCAACACCTCCTACCGCACCCTCGACCACGGCTGGACGGCCTCCGCCACCGCCATACAACCCCTTTTCGCAGGAGGAAGAATCGTCAACGGAAACCGCTTGGCGCAATTAGGCGTGCAGGCCTCGGTTCTGCAGGAAAAAATCAGCGAGAGAACCATGCTCGAAGAAGTGGAAAATTCCTATTGGCTCGTGGTGTCGCTCGAAGAAAAACGCAAGACCTTGGAGCAGTTGCAAGGCTTGCTCGACAATGTGGAGAAAGACGTCCGCTCGGCTTTGGCGGCGGGTCTTGCCACCGAAACCGACGTGATGCAGGTGAGCCTCAAGCAGAACGAGCTCAAATCGGGAAAACTCCAATTGGAGAACGGCATCCGTCTGGCCAAGATGAACCTCTTCAACACCATCGGCTATGCGTATAATCCCTATCGGAACGTGGATATAGAGGGGCTCCCGCGTATCGACGACGTGCTGTTCTCCGACCTGCCCGACACGCTCCTTCCGCCCGAAACCTACTATACCGACGAGAATGAAATCGCCGCCACACAGGAGGAGATGCGTTTGTTGGAGTTGCAGGTGGATGCCGAGAAGCTCACAAAAAAGATGATTTTGGGTGAAGCGTTGCCGCAGGTGGGCGTGGGTGCCATGTATGGCTACAGCGACATGATGAACAACGATAAGTTCAACGGGGTGCTTTTTGTGTCGGCCAAGGTGCCGCTTTCGGATTGGGGCGCCACGGCGCGCAAGTTGCAGGGCGAGGAATACCACTTGCAGAAAGCCCTCAACAACAAAGAGTTCTACAGCTCCCAAATTCTTCTGCAAATCCGCCAACTGTGGCTCAACCTCACCTCTGCGTGGGAGCAGTTGCAGGTGGCCGAAGAAAGCGTGGAGACGGCCCGCAAGACCACCGAACAACTCACCGAACACTACCGTGCGGGCATGGCCTCACTCTCGGAGCTGTTGCAGGCGCAAACCCGCTTGCGGCAGGAGTCGGAAGCCTGCATCGACCGGAAAATCGCCTATCAGACGGCCTTGCAATCCTATCGTCACCGAATTTTTTAGTACCTTTACCTCCCATTTTCGGGGTGTAGCGCAGCCCGGTAGCGCACCTGCTTTGGGAGCAGGTTGTCGCAGGTTCGAATCCTGTCACCCCGAC
>CAMWQD010000056.1 GCA_947176325.1 uncultured Bacteroidales bacterium
GTTTCGGAACCCGTCCAAAGTTGAAGAAATACAGAACACGCAGGCTCGTGTCTTCGATTCTTAACGCACCACAATTATCTGCATAATCAGCCATGCGGTAACGTGTCAGGTCTAAACTTCCCCAATTTATATTGATTTTGGAGTTGTGGTTCACATACCAATTATAACCTATATCATCTTCAGGTGTTATAGGTGGAGGGGGATCGTAACCAGTAGAACACACAGTTCTACACTCTATCCACACAATATCTTGTCCAATGCATAAAGATGATAAGGCGAGGAACAAGACACTTACGATAACACGAAAGATGCAGTAAATCCGCATAGAATTACTATCGTTTTATCAGTTTCTTGGTTGCCACAACGGAGTTGTCAACTAAAAATCTAACGAAGTATACACCTGCGGGCATATGCGACATATCAACTATTTTTTGTGTTAGCCCTGAAACGTTGAATGTACGCACTCGCTGCCCGTTCTCGGATATAACCTCAATCCTATCCATATCCGTTTCCCAACGCAAGAGAGTTTGATTCGTGGTCGGATTAGGCAAACATTCTATTCTATTTCCTATCAGTATTTGCCCACCGCCTCTTGTAAGCATGAAACCGCAGCGCACAAAAGTTTCCATAGCAACTATATTTATGATAATCCACAAATATATTGATTTTCTTTCAATAAACAAAATTAAAGAAACTCTCTACTTTTCGTACATTTGCAAAAAAAGCTGGAACGTGAAAAGAATCATCACATATAATGTAAACGGTATCCGTGCGGCGGCGGGGAAGGGTTTTGTGGAGTGGCTGACGCAGAGCGGCGCCGATGTGGTGTGTCTGCAGGAAATCAAGGCGCTGCCCGAGCAGATTCCCATGCTGGAACTGTCGGCGGCAGGCTATCAGACCTATTGTTTTTCGGCGCAGAAAAAAGGATACAGCGGCGTGGCGATTCTTTCGAAAACCGCACCCGACAAAGTTGTGAAAGGCATGGGCATACCCGCCTACGACAACGAGGGGCGTTTCCTGCGTGCCGATTTCGGAGATTTGAGCGTGGTGAGCGTCTACCATCCCTCCGGCACTTCGGGAGAGGAACGGCAGGCCTTCAAGATGCAGTGGCTCGACGATTTCACCGCCTATGTGGAGGAATTGCGGCGCGAAAGGCCGTTTCTGGTATTGGCGGGCGACTACAATATCTGCCACGAGGCGATTGATATCCACGACCCTGTGCGCAACGCCCACAGTTCCGGATTTCTGCCCGAGGAGCGCGACTGGATGAGCCGTTTTTTGGAGAAGGGCTATACCGATGCGTTCCGCAGTCTTCATCCCGGGCTCAAGGATCAATATACGTGGTGGAGTTTCCGCGCCGGCGCACGGGGCAAGAACTTGGGGTGGCGCATCGACTACCTGATGCTGACAAACAACCTCCGGCCCCACCTCAAAGACGCCTTCATCCTGCCCAACGCCATGCACTCCGACCACTGCCCCACGGGCATAGAACTCGAATTTTAACATCAAAAATAACATCAAAACCGCATCGCTCATGAACAAACTTATCCGCACCGGTTTTATCCTCGCCACCGTCTGTCTGTTCGCCGCCAACTATGGTTGCGTATCGTCCAAGAAATACAACGAGCTTTTGGACAAGCAGACCCAATGCGAGGCCACGAACCGCGAATTGGAAAAGAGCAATCAGGACTGCAACGCCAACCTCAACGAAAGTACGGCTGCGGGCAAGCGTCTGCAGGGCGAATTAGACAAGGCCTACACGCAGTTGGACACCCTGCGCCGCAACTATCTGCTCACCGCCGCCGACTTGGCCGAACTGCAAGGCGAATACGCCAAGATGAACAAGCAATACAAAAGCACCGTATCGGGCAAGGACGCGCTTGCGCAGGAACTGAGCCTGAAAGAATCGGAACTTGCCGACCGCGAGGCCGAACTTGCCGACAAGGAAAGGCTTTTGAAGGAACAGGCCGAAACCTTGGCGCGTCTGCAAGGTATCTTGGATGCGCAGAACAATCAGATGCGCGAGCTGAAGGAGAAAATCAGCCAGGCGTTGCTGGGGTTCCAGGACAAGGGTCTTACCGTGCAGACCAAAAACGGCAAGGTGTATGTGTCTATGGATGAAAAACTCCTGTTCTCGTCGGGCAGTTGGACGGTGAATCCGCAGGGGCGTGAAGCCATTTACGAAATAGCGAACGTCATGGCCAAGAATCCCGAAATCCAGTTGATGGTGGAGGGACATACCGACAATGTTCCCTTGCGGGGCAAGGGCGATGTGAAGGACAACTGGGACTTGAGCACCAAACGCGCCACGTCCATCGTGCGTCTCTTGTTGGAGAACAAGGAGGTGAACCCCGCCAACATTTCGGCGGCCGGCCGCAGCGAATATTCGCCGCTCGTGCCCAACGACAATGCCGAGAACCGCGCCAAGAACCGCAGAACCGAAATCATCCTCACGCCCAACCTCGACGCTTTGTTCCAGATTGTGGAGGGACAATAGGCGTGACCGTTGGCCGGTGTAGCCGTCAGCCTACCCAAAGAACCATAACCAACAGCCCTAAACTCACCTTTAGGGCTGTTTTCGTATAGCGGCGCAGGCCTCGGCACGAGGCTGCCGTGACCAAGCCCAACCCCACCGCCGACACCCACGAAAGAGGAATGTGCAGCAGGGCGGCGCGCCAGGAGCCTATGCAGAGTGCCAGGCGGTTCATCACCGTGAGCAGGAAATCCAATCCGTAGACAAGGAGATGCGCGCCGCCCTGCCAGAAACACGCCACCCCCGCCGTAGCCAGCCCCCACGGCAGGGCCACGCTCACCACCGGGGTCACCAGCAGATTGGCAAGCAAAAAATAGGTGGGGAAGGTGCCGAAGATATGCAAGATGACGGGGAGCGTGGCCGCCTGCGCCGCACACGAAGCCACGGCCATGCCCCACACCCACGCCCAAAGACGGTTGGCGGGCTTCCACAGGCGCATGAACAGCGGGGTGAGAAACACCAAGCCCGCCACCGCCGCATAAGACAGCACAAAACCGGTTTCCTGCAACAGAAAGGGATTGCACACCAGCAACACCCAGGCCGAAACCGCCAACGAGCGTTCGGTTGGCACCTTGCGCCCCAGCACGTTGCCCAAGCCCACCCACGAGAACATGCAGGCCGCCCGCGACACCGAGGGCGACAACCCCGTCAGCAGAGCATATCCCCACACCAAGAGATTGACGAGAACAAACCGAATCCACGCCTGCCAGCGTTTGCGTCCGAAGAAGGTGAACAGGCTCGACGCCATAACCGCGAACATGCTCAGGTGCATGCCCGATACGGCCAGCACATGCACGATGCCCGTATTCCGATAGGCTTCCTGAATGCCGTCCTGCACCTTCACGCCCAACACAAGGGCTTTGGCCACCTCCGTTTCGGCCTTGCCCATGCCCGCGCCCTCAAAGAAATCACACAGCCGCACGCGCAAGTCCGCCGTTTTCTTGCGAATGAAATCCCATACGCCCGCACATTGCCACGGTTCCGACCGCCAATCCCCGCTCCGTAGGAAACATTGCCCGTACACGCCCCGTCCCGCAAGGAAGCCCGCATAGTCGAACCATTTGCCGTCCGCGCCCGTAAAGCCCTCCACGGGCTTCAATTCGCCCCGCACATAGAGCCTGTCGCCGCAAGCGGGCAGACGCGCACTGTCGGCTTTCGGAAAATACACGTGCACCTTGCCTTCGCAGGCCACCCAAAGCGAATCGCGCCAAATGGCCTCCACCTCGGCCTCGCCCCGATAGGTGCGCGCCCGCTCCTGCAAGGGTTCGGCCACCCGCATACGGTACACGCCCTCCCGCCCTGCGTTGACGTAGTGACGGGGGTTGCGGGCGGGCGCCTCCACTTCCATGCGCAGGGCCGCCAGAACGAACATGCACAGGCAGAGGGCAAGCCCCCGCAGCGGCAGGCGCCGCAAGTGTCTTTCGGAGGCGGGTGTCTTCCGTATGCCCGACGCCATCCACATCGCCAGCAACAGCACAACGGCGGCGCCTGCCGCGCCCCAAAAGGAACGCGGGCTTGCTTTGTACCAAAGCAAGCCCGCGACGTAACTCAAAACAAAACCGTAAAGCGAAAATCCCGCACCCGTGCGGAAACGGAACCCGCTCAATCGCCCACGCTTCCGGCAGGCAATTCGCTCAGATTCTTGATAGACACTCCCGTGTAGTAGTACTCAATGGCCTCCTGCACCGAATAGCCCAAATCCATCATCCTCACCACACCTTCCTGGCTTAAGCCTACGCCGTGGCCATAGCCCCGTCCTTTCAGAGTCACGGTGCCCCCGCGCTCCTGAACGGAAAAGAAAGTGGAGCGAAGTTTCAAATCGCGCCGAATGTTTTTAAGAGGTATCCCGCCCGGAAAGAAAGCCTTGCGCTCGGGTTGCGCAAAAGTGAGCGCGCTGTCTCTCATCACGGGATTCTGTATATCGTATCGATAGGTCTTGTGCAAAAAGTTCAGCCATTCCGAGCGGGGCATCTCCTTTTCCCAATAGGCGTTTTTTCCGCTCAACGAAAAGGTGTCGGGAACCGAACGCAGATAACTTACGGGCGCGTTCCACACATCCTCCGAATTGGCCGTCTGCCCGCCCGAATTCGAATAGAACGAAGCCATGATAAGCACATCGCGCGCATCCACAATCACCTCGCCCGCCGTCTGCACGGTGGCGGTGAGGATGAGCGGCGTGTTGTTGCGGCTCTGATAGGCCTGGCAATGCACCCCGTCGCAGAGATCGAAACCTTCCTCACTGTGCCGGTGCAGGTTGCAGATAGCATAGGTGCGCGAAATAATCGCCTGCACTTTATAAAAGTCGGTGCGGTCGCTGATGCCGCGCACTTCCGACTGCACCACGCCTGCCACATAGTTTTCCAAGTCCACGTGATTGATGAGGAAAAGCGAGGTCTTTTCCACGCTCACGTCCAGATGGTCGTCGTAATAACTCTTGACGCTATTGTTCTTGGCTATGTTCTGCAAGCCGAAAATGGCTTTCAGCCCCGTGCCCTCCACAATCAGGTTGAACGTTTCCGCAAAAAGGGTGTCCGCACGGAACACCGCGATTTTGCCGTCCTTCACGCTCAACACCATATCCTCGCCCGTAGCGAGTTCGAGCAAGCGGTTGCGGTCGCCGTCCAATACCTTATAGCTCCCCAATTCGGCGGTAAAACGCATCTTGGACGAGGGTTCGGTGGAAAAAATCCGCACCGAAACGTCGGTGGCGTGTCCCTTGAAGAGACATGCCGCCAAAAGCACCGTAAGCAAGAAATATCTTTTCATCTTTTCCTTATATCGTGGATTTGGGAAATTATCGAAGCCGCCACGCGCGAAGAAGTGCCTCCTTCGCCCATAATTGCTTGTAATTCCGCATATTCACTTGTTAATAACTTTCTGCGATTTTCGTCTTCGCATATCTTGAGCAACTCGCTTTCGAGTTCCTTTTCGTTAAAATCCTTCTGGAGCAATTCGCGCACCACCTCGCGGTCCATAATCAGGTTCACCAACGAAATGAAGCGCACATCCTTGTTCACCACCATTCTGCCGATGCGGTACGAAATCGGATTGACACTGTAGCACACCACCTGCGGCAAGGAAAACATGGCCGCCTCGAGCGTGGAGGTGCCCGACTTTATCATACCCGCGTGGGCCACCGAAAACAGGTCGTAGGTGTGGCCGAACACCAATTCCACCTGCGGATAGTCTTTCAGATAGGAACGGTAGAGTTCTTCGGGCAGATGAGGAGTTCCCGCCACCACATAGCGGTAGTTTTTCAATTTGCCCGCCACACGCAGCATCAGCGGAAAGATACGCTTGATTTCCTGCTTGCGGCTGCCCGGCAAAATCACCACCAAGGGGCGGGTGTCGTCGGAATTCCTGTATCGGGCCACAAAAGCTTCGTCGGGGCGGTAGGCGCGAATGGAATCCACCAAGGGATTGCCTTCGAAAAAGGCCTCGGCATCATAGGCTTCGTAGAACCGACGCTCGAACGGCAGGAGCGTGAAGATTTTATCGGTATATTTCTTGAGCTTCTTGATACGCCCCGTGCGCCACGCCCACACCTGCGGGGCTATGTAGTAGACGGTGCGTATGCCGTGACGGTGCGCGAAAGGCGCGATGCGCATATTGAAACCGGGATAATCGACCAATATCAGCACATCCGGCCGATAGTCCAGCAAATCTTTCTTGCAAAGACGGATATTGCGAAGAATGGTGCCCAAATGCGCCGCCACCTCCGCAAAACCCATATAGGCCAAATCGCGGTAATGCCGCAACAGACAGGCACCTTGCGCACGCATCAAATCGCCGCCGAAACCCCTGAATTCGGCCTGCGGGTCTTTTTCCCGCAGACTTTTCATGAGGTTGGAGGCGTGAAGATCGCCCGAAGCTTCGCCGGCTATGATATAGTATTTCATTTATTCTTCTTTTGGGAGGCGTAATACCGGCACCAGGCCGTCAAGCCGCATTCCTCACACTTGGGCTTGCGCGCCACGCACACATAACGCCCGTGCAGAATCAGCCAATGGTGCGCCCGCGCCACATCCTCCTCGGGAATATACCGCATCAACTGCTTCTCGGTTTCCAAGGGGGTCTTGGCATTCCGCGTCAACCCGATACGCTCCGACACACGGAACACATGGGTATCGACGGCCATTTTCGGCTGGTTGTAGAACACCGAAGCCACCACGTTGGCCGTCTTCCGCCCCACCCCGGGCAGTTTCATCAAATCCTCCACCTCGCTCGGCACCTTGCCGCCGAATTCCGCCACCAACATCTTGGCCATGCCCAAAAGATGCGCCGCCTTGTTGTTGGGATAGGAAATCGATTTGATATAGGAATAAATCTCGGTCTCGTCCGAACGGCTCATGCTCAAGGGGTCGGGAAAACGCGCGAACAAAGCGGGCGTAGTCATGTTCACCCTCTTGTCGGTGCACTGCGCCGAAAGAATCACCGCCACCAAAAGCTCGTAAGCGTTGCCGAATTGCAATTCGCTCTGTGCAAGGGGACGGTTTTTCCTGAACCAATCCAGCACCTTGTCATACAATTCCTGCGTCTTCATCTTTTTCCGCTAAAAGGCAGCCGTGAATCCGAAATTCACGTTGATTACCTGAAAACTCTCCTTAATCTGACGCGAACCGCTTGTCACCGGTACCGTCTGCTCCGTTATCGTGTTGTAGGAGGAACATTCCCACCCCACGTTCTTAAAGCGGAAAGGCGCCGTACCCAAGTAGTCGCAACGCACATCCAAGTGAAAGCCCGGCGCGACAATGAATTTGAGGGCCGCCCCCGCTCCATAGCCGAAACTATGCCCCGCCGCCGAGTTGATTTTAAACGTATAATCCTGATTCTGCCGTTGCACCATAGCCCTGTAAAACGGCGCAACCAAACGCGCGTAGCCGCTATCAGCCCTCAACGTAACCACCAGCCAATCGGTGAGCGAGGCCCTGTAAG
>CAMWQD010000057.1 GCA_947176325.1 uncultured Bacteroidales bacterium
TTAGTGTTTCACGTGAAACATCGCCGTGAAAATTTCGCGCAAACTCTTTCGAGTGAAAATTGCCTCTAAAGTTCCACGTGAAACATCATCAAAAATTCTCCGTCCTAAAACATATACTCCCGCACTTTTTCCCGATAAAAGGGTTTCAATTCGGGAGTCTTCCGCAGGAGAATTTCCCGCAAAGCTTCGTTCTTTTCGGGACTATCCTGTAAACTGTCCAAAGCGGGCGGCGCGAACTTCCGGCCCTGCTTCGACTCCCTCTTGTCGTCTTTTTCGCGCCGCAACTCGGCGTTTTCGGCTTCCAACAAACGTGTTTCTATATTCTTCTGCCGCTGCAAAAGTTGCGGATTGAGAACCTTGTTCACCAAATCCCTTTCGGTACGCTCCATATCGCCCAACACGGAATTGTATAAACCCGCCGCCTGTCCCGAAGCTTTTTCCTGCGCCATTTTCTCCTGCATCATGCGCCGTATCATTTCCTGACGCGCGGCGGCACGGGCAAAAGCCTCCGAAATCTGTTCGTCGCTTATCGATTCACCCCCTGCCCCGCTCGCTCCATTTTGAGGCTTTCCCGTTTCACCCTGTTTCTGTCCCTGCGCCTCCTGCCCCGCTTTTTCCTCCAGCATCTTTTTCAAAGCTTCGATTTGTTTGTTCAAAGCCTCCTGCATTTCCTTGAGCGATTTTCCATTTTCCTTGCCCGATTGGGGTTTTCCTTGCGGCGAGGGAAACTTCATATCCGACGGTTTCTGTCCGTTTCCGGGCGAAGGACAAGACATCTGCGGCTGTCCCTTTTTCTTTTTCGACGACATCGACGACCCTCCCTTCATGTTCATTTTCATCTGCATCTTGTCGAGCGATTCCGACAAAAGCAAAGCCAAATCGTTCAAGGCCGTCATGGTATATTGCTGCCGCGTCAACGCCCAACTGTTGGCCACCGAATAACGCTGATAATAGACGTTGTTCATCCCCAACAGATAGTCGAGGCTTTCCTTGCTGTTCCTTTCCAAGTCGCGCAACGCCTGGCGCGTCACCACGGCCACCTGAGGCTGCCGCTTCGAAATGGCGCGTACACTGTCTGCCACAAACCGGATTTCCACATTCAGGGCCGACTGCCGGCGAATTAAATCGGCATAGCGCGCTTCATCCACCCGTGTCTTCTCGAGCGTGGTCATCAAATCCTCCTGCTCCAAAGAAACCCGCAGCACACCTTTAAGCAAAAGCCGTATGAAATCGGCATCCTCGGCCTCGTTTTCCTGTTCAATCCGCTGCATCTGCCCGTTCAAATCCTCCGCCAAATCTTCCAAATTTTCCTGCGTGCGGTCGTGACTTTTCTTCGCCTCCCCGCTCTCGCCTTTCTCCATTTTCTGCGAAGTGTTTTCCATTTGTTTCTCCAAATTCCGCAGCAAGGTATCGGGTGTCTTGAATCCCTTGGGTTTCTCCAAACTTTCGTCGAGCTTCTTCAAATCTTCCAAATCTTTTTTCAGCACCTCCAAATCCTTCTTCAATGCCTCGTGTTTCGCCTTGAGACTGTCCGCATCCTTCGCCCAAGTCCTGTCGTTTTTGCCGGCCAATTCCTCCTTCAATTCCTCCCCCTTGCGCACCAAATCGCGCGAAGCCTCCACCACCGCCTCCATCTTCAGTTCAAATTCCATCTGCCGGTAGAGTTCCCGGTTTCTCTCCAAGTCTTTGAACATATCGTTCTGCTGCATCTTCAAGTCCTCCAAAGCCTCCATCACCTTGTCCTGCCCCGCCTGCTTCTCCAACAAAGACTGCAACTCCTGCAACTTTTCCAAGGTCTTGTCGTCTAAAAGCTTATCCAACAACTCCTGCAACTGACGCTGTTTTTCCTGCAACTCCGCATTCTCCTGCCCCGCCTCGGCCTCCCATTCCCGCTTTTGGCGAAGTTCTTCCGAAAGCGACTGATAACGCTCCCGCAATTCTTTCTGCTGCTCGATAAGAAGTTCCACGTTCTTCCTGTCCTGCCACGAAAACTGCTGCTTGGAGAGCAAATCCTGCACCAATTTTTCAAAATCCTCCTGCATGCTGCGGCTCTGTTGAAGCGAAACCGAAAAATCGCGATCCATGCCCGCCGAAGCCGCATTCAATCTCTCGCGCAACTCCTCCCGCGACAGTTTCCGATAGCTTTCCTCGGGCGAATAAACGGTTTTGTAGGGATAAAACGGGTCGTTGTCGCTCAAGGCGAAACCATAGGTGAGCTCGTCGCCCGCCTGTAATACATATTGTTCTAAATCAAAAAAATACGTAAAGTTCTGTTCACGACCCGAAGCCAGCGGCAAGGTATCAAACTTCTCCCATTTCGCCCCCGTGGAAGCATTCACGCAACGCATCGAAAATACAAGTGCGTGAAAACCGTAGTCGTCGGATATAAATCCTTGGTAATAAGTTTGAAGCGGGTGAAGACTGTCGTGCAGCGAAACCACCTGCAAGCGGGGATAGGCATCGGGACGCACCCCTACCGAAAAACGCAGACTGTCGCTCTTCATGCCGTTTTGCGCGGCGGGTATCAGCGTATAGTGAAAGTTCTCGAAGGCTTGTTTTCCAAACGCAAAGAGAGGTTTTCGGGAAGTGTCCGCCACGGTCTGTGAAACTTGCTGCGTCTTGTCCTCGCAAAACAGCACCTGCAAGTTGCGGGTGTGATCCATTTTCAGTTCCCATTCGATGCGGGTTCCGTAGGGCACGTCCAAGTCGAGCGTATGCGTCACGGCCTCCGGTTTGAGGCCTGTGTAGGAAGGATAGCGCAACAAGGCCCGCATGGCCGACAGCAAGGGTTTATAATCTACCCGCAGGCGATAGTTTCCGCTTCTGTATTTGCCTGTTTGCAACGAAAAATCCACGTCCTGCCGCACTTTCCTGAAAGTATGGGTGAAGTGATTGGCGTCCTGCCTGTGCAAGAGCATCTTGCGCTCGCCCTCCACCACATGGATTTCTTCGGGAAGCCGGCTCCCCTCCACCTCCACGGTCAAAACAAAATCTTCCTCGTAGGGAACTTGCAGACAATCGTTTGCAACACGCACTTCAAAAGGGAACTCCCGCTCGAATTCCTCGTTATAACGCACCACCTGCACCGTAGACTTCACCACCGCGGGTTTCAGCCAGGCCACACAAAAAAACACGACGCACACTGCCGCAAACGCATACACATACGGCAGAACGGGACGCAACTTAACCGCTTTCTCGAACCTGTAAGCCACAAAACCTTGGCTTATCTGCTCTATGGCGGCTTGCAGCAGCGGATAAGACGCGTCATCGCCCGTTGCCTCCAGTTCCAGAACGTTATACAACCTGTCGCCCAATTCGGGAAACCTCTCGGCCAAATAATGCGCCGCCTGCATCCGGCTCATGCGCTTCACCACGCCCCTGCTCTGCAAGAGAGGCCAAAGCACGAAAACTCCGGCCACAGCCAGCATCCCCGCCGCCGACCCATAGAACAGCACCGCACGCACCTTTCCCGGGCTGAACGTGAGCCACTGCACCAGACCGAGAATCAAGGCCACGGCCACCAGCAGACCCAAGAACACAAGAAGCCCCTTGAACGCCTTGTTCCGGTAGTAGCGCTCGAGGAACAAATCCAGTTTGGCCGTATAGTCCTTAAATCCGTTCATTTTTTTTCAAAATCCTCACCAAACTCCAAATTTACGTCAAATTTCATGGAGGGCCTTCAAACTTTATCAACCGCCTGTGTGGTTATGTTTATAAGTTAATTTAAATATAAAGAAATATAAAATAACACCCATAATAGGCCTGTTCAAATTGTTCATATTTTGTCGGACGGTTTTTTATCAACCTCCTTCAACATTCAAGTAAACGTTTATCCACAGATTCATCAACACACAAAGGTTTGGATGTAAGGAAAGAGAGCTCTTTTTTCAACAAAACGGGCATGTTTTATGAACAGGGCTTATCAACAGCCGCGTTTTTAACATTCGTTAACTTAAAATTTCTTAAAACCGGGGGAAAAATTGTTAAGAAATGTTAATTCTCCGCGGGGCATTTCGGTTATCAACAAAAACGGCAGACTTTATCAACCGTTTTCAACAACTTTCCAACAGGGAAATCAACGTTTAACTTAAGCCGAGTGCAGAGCCGAACTTGTTCGAGCTTTGCCGAGGCGGTTAAACGTCGATTGAAAAATCAACGTATCTGTAAACAAATTCTTAAATTTGCTTTCTATTAAAGGAAACTATGAAAGACCTTGCGATAGGAATAGGAAACGACCACGCCGGTTTTCCGCTCAAGCGCCACATAGCGGGCTACCTCCGGAAAAAAGGCTACGAGGTGCGCGACTACGGCACGGACAGCGAACAGAGCGTGGACTATACCGACTACGCCCACCCCTTGGCCGCCGACATTTCGTCGGGCAGGCTCGGCAAAGGTATACTTATTTGCGGTTCGGGCAACGGCATCTCCATGACCGCCAACAAACACCCCCACGTGCGCTGCGCCCTCTGCTGGACGGAAGAGATAGCCCGCTTGGCGCGTCAGCACAACGATGCCAACATCCTTTCGCTGCCGGGGCGTTTCGTTTCCGAACAAGAAGCCGAAAGAATCGTCGACGCCTTCCTCGACACCGAATTCGAAGGAGGCCGGCACCAAAAGAGAATCGACAAAATCGACTTATAAGAACGCGCCATGTCCGACTTGTATAAACAGGCTTTTCTGAGAGGTTTTTCCGACAACCCCAATCAAAAGGAGGATTTTTCGCTTTTTGAGTCGATGGGCGAGTTTTTTGAAAGGAATGTGTCGGATGCCAAGAATTTCTTTGCCCGTTTCCAGACCGTGCGCGACAGGGTGGCCTATTATAAGAGCAAGGTGATGGCCGACTTGGCCAATCATCTGATTGATTTTGAATCGAGGCTGAATGCGCAGGGAGGCAAGGTCATCTATGCCGAAGACGCCGCCCACGCCCTGGCCGAGATAGAAAAGCTCGTTCCGCCCACCGACAACCTCTTTCTTTCCCAATCCGAACTTCTGCACGAAATAGGCCTGAAAGCGTTTTTAAAGGGCCGCAGACAAACGTTTTTCCTGTCCGATTTGCAGAGTCTCCCCTATCCGCTTTTGCCCGAGCCCTCCGACAAGATTCTGTCGGAATTGATACAAGCCTATACCATAGAAGATTACAAGCCTTCCAAAGAAGACGTGATGTTTCTCTACAAGAAGCATCTCATCAACCGGCTCTATTCGAATTCCACGGTAATCACAAGCGCCGACTTCCTCATTTCCGACATGGGGGCGGCGGTGATTTCCGACCAAGGCGGCCTCAACACGCTCTACACCTCGTTCTGCCGCAAGCACATTGTGGTGGCGGGCATCGACAGGCTCATCCCCTCCCTTTCCGAAGCCGACTACTTCACCTCCATGCGCGCCGCCTGTTCCATGGGCCGCAACCATGCGTGGAACGAAATGATTGTGAGCGGGCCGCGCTCGGGTGAGGAAATCGACGGCCCCGAAGAATTTTATGTAATCCTGATAGACAACGGCCGCACCGAACTGCTCAATCAGGTGCATCAGAGAAGCGTTTTCAACTGCATCCACTGCCAGGCCTGCCAGGTGCTCTGCCCCGTTTTCAAGTTCACCAACCGTCTCGACGGCCTTTCGGTGAAAGGGCCCCTCAACTGCGTCAAGGATCCCATTTGCAAAGGCTTCGAAGACAACGCCTATCTGGCTTTCGCCTGCACGCTCTGCGGAAAATGCAGCGAGGTGTGCCCCGCCAAGATAGATTTGCAGGAGCTCATTCTCTACAACCGCAAGGAAGCGGTGGAAAGGGATATGTGTTTCTCGATAGAGCGCAAGCAGATGAAGTTGCTCAAGAAGATGCTTTTGAAGCAGAAATCTTTGGATTCGGGCTTCAACCGCTTCTCCATAAAAATGAAATTCAAGAAGATGTATGGAACGCAGAAGGAATTTCCCGATTTCGGCAAAAAGGGATTCCGTCTGCAATGGCAGGAGAATATAAGAAATAATAATAAACAATAAGACGATGAAAATAGAAGAAGTACAGAGCCGCATTGCGGAATTGCTCAAGAAAGACGTGCCTTTCAGCCAAAAGGAAATGTGCGCCAAGATGTTGTCGTTCATAGACCTCACCACCCTCGACGGCATGGACACGCGCAAGAAAGTGGCCGACCTCTGCCAAAAAGCCAAGGAATACCGCACCGCCGCCGTGTGCGTCTATCCTTTCTACGCCGCGCAGGTTAAGGAAGCCTTGCAGGGAAGCGGCATCCAAACCGCTTGTGTGGCGGGAGGATTTCCCGCATCGCAGCTGCCTTTGCGCACCAAACTGTTCGAGGTGGAACAGACCCTCGCCGACGGCGCGGACGAAATCGACATGGTGATTTCGCAAGGTGCCTTTCTGGAAGGCGACTACAAGCGCGTGGGCGATGAGGTGAAGGCCATCAAGGAACTTTGCGGCATGCGCCGTCTGAAAGTGATTTTGGAAACGGGCAACCTCGGCACGCCCGACAATATCGAAAAAGCCTCCTGCATATCCATAGACAACGGTGCCGATTTCATCAAGACCTCCACGGGAAAGACCGCGGTTTCGGCCACATTGGAAGCGTTTTATGTGATGCTCGATGTGGTGAAGCGCTATGCCGCGCAAGGCCATATCGTAAGCGTGAAGCCCGCCGGCGGCATTTCCACCGTAGAAGAGGCCATTCCCTACTTCAAGCTCGTTTATCTGATGTTGGGCGAAGAATGGCTTAACAACAGCCGTTTCCGTATCGGCGCCAGCCGCCTGGCCGAAGCCCTGCGCACCGCCAGCCTGTAAGCCCGGCCTCCTTAGTCCGGCGCTTCTCAGAGGCCATAAAAAAACCGCGAAGAAAACTCTTCGCGGTTTTTTTTGTGCGCCGCTCCCGATTGTTTACTTCACCTCAATCAAGCAAACACGCGAAACACCCCAGAAAGCCTTGGGATTCTTGATGTTGATCTTGATGTTCTTGGGATCTTTGACATCGAATTCGTAGCTCTTGGCAGGGTGCTGGCTCAAAATGTTCACACTCTTGCCCTTGGTTTCGATAACCGTCAAGTCGGCCATATCATCCACCTTGGTGAAATCTTTGGGGTTGACCGCATCGGGGTTCAAAGCCTTTTTCGCTGCAAGGCCCTTCGACTTAATCGTCTTGGGGTCGGCCACCAAGTAATATACGGCGTTGCTGTTGCTCAACTGAGCGTTGAGCGCGCTAATCTGGCCGTCCTTTTCTTCCAACTGCGCCAAGAAAGCGGCGTTTCCGGCCTGCAACGAATCGTTCACGGCCTGCAGAGCGGCGTAAGCG
>CAMWQD010000058.1 GCA_947176325.1 uncultured Bacteroidales bacterium
CACGGCGACACTGATGAATAGCATAAAAGCCTCGATAGGCTACCGCTTCTGATTTGCCGATATTAAACGTTATCGCCAAATAGCGATGTTATAATTGGCGGTAAGTGGGTCAAAAAATGGCGTTATCGCCAAATAGCGATGTTATTTAAACGGCGAGTCGGGTTCTTTGGCCATGTAGGAGTAGGCTACGGCTTCGGTGAGCTGCGGCCAGAATTTTTCCACAAACACGGTTATCTTGCCCAGCGGGGTCATGATCAAAGAGCGTCTTTTATGCTTGATGCCGTTGGCAATCAGGTGGGCGACGCGCTCGGCGGTCATCATCTTGTCTTCCTCGCGGGGCGTTTTCCCTTGCGGGTTGCCGTCTTTGTCGAGCGCGTTCTCACGCACGTGCGATGCCGTGAAGCCGGGGCAGGCCACCATAACGTGCAACCCTTTCTTCTTGTTTTCGATACGCAGGGTCTGCATCAGGCTTTGAATGGCGGCTTTGGAAGCCGAGTAGGCCGCCCGTGCCGGCAGACTTTGGTATCCGGCAATCGAGGAGATGCCCACAATCGAAGAACCCCGTTTTTGGAGCAGGTAGGGCAGGGCGTATTTGGAGCAGTAGACCGTGCCCCAAAAGTTGGTGTCCATGAGACGGCGCAACGTCTCGGTCTTGCATTCGATAAACAGGCCGCGCATCGAAATGCCGGCATTGTTGATGAGAATGT
Organism: uncultured Bacteroidales bacterium; assembly: GCA_947176325.1. GTDB lineage: Bacteria > Bacteroidota > Bacteroidia > Bacteroidales > P3 > Pullibacteroides. Next base: position 708 of record CAMWQD010000058.1, read on the forward strand.
CGATTCTGCCGAATTTCTTGGCCGTTTCCTCCACCCAGCGGCGGCAATCCTCTTCCACCGTAACGTCGGTCTTCACCACCAGGCAACGGGCGGCGATTTCCTCTTGCGGCAACGTCTGGGCAAGATATTCGGTAATCACTTCCGGCCGGCGGGCGGACAGCGAAACGCAATATCCGCGCCGGAGCATTTCTATCGCTAAAGCTTTTCCGATTCCCGACGAAGCGCCGGAAATCATTACCACTTCCTTGGCATCCATAGCAATATATACTAAAACGTCATACTGAAGTGCAAAATTAACGTTTTCGGCAGAAATTAGTATCTTTATCCTAAATTTGCTGTTTGCAGCCAAATAGAAAAAACACCTTATGCTATGAAGAATATCAAGTTTCGCCTTATCTTGATGAATTTCTTTCAATTCGCCGTTTGGGGCGCCTATCTTACCTGTATGGGCAACTACTTGGGACGAGTTGGTATGGGAGATTTGATTCCGTGGTTTTATGCCATCCAAGGCATTGTTTCTGTCTTTATGCCCGCCTTGATGGGCATTGTGGCGGATAAATTCGTGCAGCCTCAAAGGTTGTTGGGCTTTTGTCATTTGGTGGCGGGTTTGTTCATGGGGCTTTGTTGGTTTATGGGAATGCAATCCGCCCAACCCAATCCCACGTTATTCATCACCCTCTATACCGTCTCGGTGGCGTTTTATATGCCTACGATAGCGCTTTCCAATACCGTGGCTTTCCGTATTCTTACCGATGCGGGCATGGATACCGTTAAAGACTTTCCCCCCATTCGGGTGTTCGGAACCGTCGGATTCATCGCAACCATGTGGTTTGTGAATTGCGCCTATATGGCGGACGGCCGTTTCGGATTTATGCTGGGAGGCGAGAATACGTTTCAATATAGTCATTGGCAGTTCTTTGTATCGGGATTGTTGGGGATTTTTCTGTTTGTATACAGCTTGACACTTCCGAAATGTTGTTTGGTTAAAGGAAAAGAGAGCGGTTCGATGGTGGATGTGTTGGGTTTGCGGGCATTTTCCTTATTCAAGGAAAGACAATTTGCCGTCTTCTTTATTTTTTCCATGCTGTTGGGAATGTGCCTGCAAGTGACAAACGGCTATGCGGGGCCCTATATTTCGCACTTCCAATCGGTTCCCGAATTTGTCGATGCTTTCGGGGCGCGCAACCCCACGCTGTTGACCTCTTTGTCGCAAATTTCCGAAGCCTTGTGCATTTTGTTGATTCCGTTCTTCCTGCGGAAGTTCGGCATCAAGATTGTGATGTTTATTTCCATGATGGCATGGATGTTGCGTTTCGGCGGTTTGGGCTTGGGAAATCCCGGAAACGGATTGTGGTTGTTCATCATTTCCATGATTGTATACGGGGTGGCTTTCGATTTCTTCAATGTGTCGGGCGCTCTGTTTATCGATAAATCGGCGGACAAGAGTATTCAAGGTTCCGCACAAGGTTTGTTTATGTTGATGACCAATGGCCTGGGCGCCACGATAGGAACCCTTTCGGCAGGTTGGGTCATCAATCATTTCTGCCATTGGGAAAACGGCTTTTTGATTGGCAATACCGCCGGTGCGTGGCAGACCACATGGTTTATCTTCTCCGGATTTGCGCTTTTGGTAGGTGTCTTGTTCCTTATTTTGTTTAAACAGGAACATAAACCCGGCAAATAATGAATTGGATTGACACCCACACACATACCTACGACACAAGTTTCGGGCAAGACCCCGAGACGCTGGTTCGGAACGCCCTCGACAGCGGGGTGGATGTTCTGATTCAGGGCGGGGTGGATATGGATACCGTAGGCCCGATACGGCGGTTGTGCGAGGCACATCCGGGCGTGGTCTACGCCACGATAGGGCTTCATCCCACCGAAGTGAAGAAAGACTATGAAACGCAACTGAAAGGGCTTTACGAAGAACTTTCCTCCGCGAATGCGGCTTCTGCGGCGCAGGGCGGTTTCCGCTATGTGGCCGTGGGGGAAATCGGTTTGGACTTGCACGAAGACAAAACCTATTTCGAGCAGCAGAAAGACGCTTTCCGCAAACAGTTGCATTGGGCCAAAGCGCTCGACCTTCCCGTGGTGCTGCATGTGCGCAACGCTTTCGAGGAGGCGTGGCATATTCTCAAGCAGGAGCAGGACGGCTCCCTGCGCGGCGTGTTCCATTGCTACGGCGGCAATCTCGAACAGGCGCCCCGCGTGGTGGATTTGGGTTTCAGTTTCGGTATAGGCGGCGTGCTCACGTTCAAGAATTCCATTCTTCCCGATGTGGTGCGCTCCGTGCCGCGTGAACGTATCTTATTGGAAACCGATGCGCCCTACCTGGCTCCCGTGCCTCATCGCGGCACGCCCAACGAAAGCGCGTATATTCCCTTGATTGGGCAGAAATTGGCGGATTGTCTGGAAATGCAGATAGCCGAGGTGGCACGCTTCACCACCGCCAACGCCCGAAACCTTTTTAAGATTTGAGTATGAAGAAAATCGTGGTAAGCGGAATCCGGCCTACGGGCAACCTGCACTTGGGCAACTATTTCGGTGCGGTGCGCAATTTCATCCGCATGCAGGAAGAATACAACTGCTACTTCTTTATCGCCGACTATCACAGTCTCACCACCCACCCGCATCCCGAACACCTGCGGCAGAATGTCAAGCAGATATTGGCCACCTATATCGCCTGCGGATTAGACCCCGAGAAAGTGGCGCTCTACGCCCAAAGCGACCTCCCCGAAACCGCCGAACTCTATCTGTTCATGAACATGAACGCCTATTTGGGCGAATTGGAACGCTGCACCTCGTTCAAGGACAAGGCGCGGCAGAATCCCAACAACGTCAACGCGGGTCTGCTCACATACCCCACCTTGATGGCCACCGACATTCTCATTCATCATGCCGATTTGGTGCCGGTGGGAAAAGATCAGGAACAACACCTCGAAATGACGCGCGTGTTCGCCCAGCGGTTCAACAGCCTCTACGGACAAGACTATTTCAAACTGCCGCAGGCTTTCAGCTACGGCGGCGATTTGGTGAAGATTCCCGGTTTGGACGGAAGCGGCAAAATGGGCAAGAGCGAAAGCGGCAACAACGCTATCTTCCTGACCGATACAGACGATGTAATCCGAAAGAAAATCATGCGCGCCACCACCGATTCGGGCCCTGTGGAAATGAATCAGGAGAAGCCGGAGGTTATCGCCAATCTCTTTCTGTTGGTCAAGACGCTCTGTGCGCCGGAGGTTTACGACGCTTTCGACCAAGCCTATAAGAATTGTTCTATCCGATACGGAGACCTCAAGAAGCAGTTGGCCGAAGACACGGTGAAGTTCATTGCGCCCTTGCGCAACAAGATAGAGGCGATTTTGGCCGACGACGCTTATTTGGAAAAGGTGCGCCGGCAGGGTATGGAGAAGGCGCACGAAAGTGCGGCGAAAACGGTGCGCGAGGTGCGCGGGATAATAGGATTTTAGGCAGGAATGGCGGCTATAGAGAACAGGAAAATAAGAGAAAAGGCGGTGCTCGTGGGAGTTTCCTGCGGCGAGGTATCGGTGGAAAAAGAAACCGAATATCTGGAAGAATTGGCTTTTTTGGCCGAGACCGCCGAAGTGGACGTGCGGGCGCGCTTCATTCAGAAGTTAGACTATCCGCATCCCAAATTCTATGTGGGCACGGGCAAACTCGAGGAAATCAAGACCTATGTGACGGCCGAGAAGATAGACATTGTGATTTTCGACGACGAACTCTCGCCCGCCCAGCAGCGCAATATCGAAAGCGAACTGCACGGCAAGGTGCTCGACCGCACCACGCTCATTTTAGACATCTTTGCCAAGCACGCCCGCACGGCACATGCCAAGACGCAGGTGGAGCTGGCGCAATATCAGTATCTTCTGCCCCGTCTTACCGGTATGTGGACGCACTTGAGCAAGCAGAGGGGCGGTGTGGGGATGCGTGGCCCGGGTGAAAAGGAAATCGAAACCGACAGGCGGGTGATTCACGATAAAATCTCGCTTCTCAAGACAAGACTCACCGAAATAGACAAGCAGAAGGTGACCCAGCGCAAAAACCGCGTCAGCATGGTGCGGGTGGCGTTGGTGGGCTATACCAATGTGGGCAAGAGCACCATCATGAACCTTGTCAGCAAGTCGGACGTGTTGGCCGAGAACAAACTTTTCGCCACGCTCGACACCACGGTGCGCAAAGTGGTGATAGGCAACCTCCCGTTTCTTCTTTCAGACACGGTGGGTTTTATCCGCAAGCTGCCGCATAGTTTGGTGGAGTCGTTCAAGTCTACCTTAGACGAGGTGCGCGAAAGCGACATTCTCCTGCATGTGGTCGATATATCGCATCCCGAATTCGACGACCAACTGCGCGTGGTGCAGCAGACGTTGAGCGAAATCGGGGCGGCCGACAAAAGAACGATAGTGGTGTTCAACAAAATAGACGCCTATACCTACGAGAAGAAAGACGAGGACGACCTTTCGCCCCTCACCAAACGGAATTACAGTCTGGACGACCTCAAGAAGATGTGGTATGCCAAAGACAACGCCCCCTGCATTTTCCTTTCGGCGGCCACGCGTGAGAACATAGACGAGTTCCGCAAAATCCTATACGACGAGGTGAAGAAAGTGCATCTTACGCGCTATCCCTACGATAAGCTTCTGTATGACGATTTCCCGGAATCGGAATAGACAGGCAACAAAAAAGGCGCTTTCGTAAGAAAGCGCCTTTTTTCTTATCCCCACGTTTGTGTGCGGATTATTGGCGGTTGGCGTGAATGTCCTTACCCTTCGAAGTGGAGTAGTTTATCTTCAAGGCATTCACCTTTCTCAACTCCTGCTTCACATCGGTTACGATACCCATTTTCACGCTCTTGTCGGCTTTGATAGACGTGGTCATCAACGGACGATCCACTTCGTCGCGCGCCTGACGCTCGGCCTCGATAAACTGCGTGATGTCGCGCACGCCCGACATTTGGTCGTTGAGCTGAATACGCGGTTCGGTACCGAACTTCTGCGCGTCGATAGGAGGGCCGATATAGATGTAGCTAACCAACGACTTCTTCTCCAGCTTCTGCACCTCGCTGGCTTGCGGCGGATTGATACGCACGAACAAAGTGCTCTCGCGCATCGTGGTAATCACCATGAAGAAGAACAAAAGCATGAAGATAATGTCGCTCATACTGCCGGTGTTGATTTCCGGCGTGGCTTTCTTGGCGTTCTTATTAAACTTTCCCATTGCTTTTCCTCCTTATTTAGTGGTTCCCACCGCTGTAGGTTCGGCTTCGGAAATGGTCAAAGGTATGGCTTTCTGAATGGCCTCGATATCGGCATCTTTGGTAAGGTCGTTGAAGCGGATACCGAAACGTTCCTGCGAAAGTTCGTCGCGCAATTCATGGAAAGCCGCCGTGAGTTCGTTCTGAACCCGTACATACATCTCGTAAGAGGTGCCGCGGTCGTTACGCAACGAAACCACACCCTTCGACACGGCCACCGGTCCGAGCCCGGCAATGTCTTCCATTTTCTTTTCCGACATCTTGGGGTTGTTGTTCGGGTTTGCCAAGAATTCCTTGGCCATATCCCGCAAGTCGGCTATGTCGGCCAACTTTCCCTGCACCTGCAATTCATCGCGGAAATTCACGGCCACCTTAAACACGTTACGGTCGTGGATTTCGGGCTTGGGCGCATCGGGAGGAAGGGGAGGCGGAAGTTTCCGCGCGATACCCAAATCCGTGTTGATAGACGACGTCAACAAGAAGAACGTCAACAACAGGAACGAAATATCGGACATAGACCCCCCGTTGATGGTGGGTGATTTCTTTGCCATGGTTTTACTTTTTAAACAATCGGGCCACTTCGAAGCCTACCAGCGCGCCCAGCGTGGCAACGACAAGAATGTAAAAGACATTCATGCCGGCGCCCAACATCTTGACACCGCCGTGGCTCAAACCGGCTTTTTCCACAACAGCCGCGCTTACATCGGTGGTGGAGGCGGTGAAGTAGGCGATGAGGAAAATCACCACCAAAGCCAAGATACCGTAAAGAGCGGTTTTGCTCTGCTTGACGTTGCCTATGAATTGGTAGATGGAGAAGCCCACCGCCGCCAAAATGCCGAGGATGAAGAGGGCATACACCAAAAACATCCCGATATTGATGATTATATTCATATCCAAACTCCTTTTTAATTAGATGAAACAATCGTGAGCGGCCGCGGCTTACTTGCCGTGGTTATACTTCACGATCAAATCCATAAAGGAGATCGAAGCGTCTTCCATTTTGTTGACGATCGCGTCTACTTTCGAGCTGAGGTAGTTGTAGAATGTTTGGATGATGATGGCGACGATAAGACCGAATACGGTGGTCAACAAGGCCACTTTCATACCACCGGCCACAA
>CAMWQD010000059.1 GCA_947176325.1 uncultured Bacteroidales bacterium
GTCCTGATGGTCGCCGAAGATAGACAGGGCGTGCGAGGCCAGGGCGCGGGCGGAAACGTGGAACACGCCCGGCAGCAGTTCACCGGCAATCTTGTACATATTGGGAATCATCAACAGCAAGCCCTGCGAAGCCGTGTAGGTGGTGGTGAGGGCGCCGGCCTGCAAGGAACCGTGAACGGCTCCGGCGGCTCCGGCCTCCGACTGCATCTCGATGACGCGGACTTTTTCGCCGAACATGTTGGTTCTTCCTTGCGAAGCCCATTCGTCGATGTGCTCGGCCATAGGAGAAGAAGGAGTGATGGGGTAGATGGCGGCCACCTCGCTGAACATAGAGGCTACGTGCGCCGTGGCTTCATTCCCGTCACAGGTCATGAATTTTTTTTCTTTTGCCATGATTCTATTAGGTTTTTGCTTTTTATCCAAGGCTATCCGCGCGTTTTCATGCAGGCGCGAAAAAACGGCGCGAAGGTACGATTTTTTCTGCTTATTTTTTAGGAAAATATGATTTGAGTTTTCGTATCTTTGTAACTTGTGTGCAAAAATAGGATGAACGCTAATTTTAAGTGTGTATGAAGCAAATTTATAGGATTTTAAGTTTGGTTCTGATAGGAGCGGCGGGCGTGGCGACCGCCGGCGCGCAGAGCCTTGGCGCGCCGGAAATGGACGCGTTGCGGAAAAGTTTCGTGAAGGATGCCCCCACGGTGGCCATGCAGAATGTGCTTACGGGCGATGCCGACCTCAAGGCGCAGGCTCTGAACCGCGACATGCAGGGCAAGATAGACCACTATTTTAAATATAGGGTGAAGGTGAAGGGCGTTACCGACCAAAAGAAATCGGGCCGGTGCTGGATGTTCACCTCCATGAACGTGCTTCGCCCGGGGGTTATGGAAAAATATGGTCTGGACGAATTCGACTTTTCTCACAACTATCTCTATTTCTACGATATATTGGAGAAATCGAACCTCTTTTTGGAAAATGTCATCCGCACCGCCAAAAACGATATAGCCGACCGTGACGTGATGCATCTGTTCTCGGAGCCGGTGAACGACGGCGGGGTGTGGAACCTCTACTATAACTTGGCCGAGAAATACGGCGTGGTGCCGGCGGAGGTGATGCCCGAAACCGAACATTCGGACAACACCCGGCAGATGTGCGCGCTTGTGAACGAGAGCCTGCGCCGCACGGGCATGGATATCCGCCACATGGTGGAGAAGGGTGCCAAGGGAAAGGCGCTTGCCGAGCGCAAGATGAGCGGCCTGAAGGATGTGTACCGCATTCTGGCGCTCTGTCTGGGCGAGCCGCCCGCCGAATTCTCCTGGCGGTACAAAGACAAGAACGGCGACATTCAGGAGCTGAAGGACTACACGCCCCTGCGTTTCTATACCGAAATCAAGCCCGAAGGATACGCCCCCGACAACTACATCATGATTATGAACGACCCCACGCGTCCTTATTATAAGATGTATGAGATAGAGAACTACCGCAACACCTACGAGGGGCTCAACTGGGTGTATCTGAACCTGCCCGCCGACGATATCAAGGCGGCGGCCTTGGCCTCCATCAAGAACAACGAGGCGATGTATGCGTCGTGCGACGTGGCCAAGCAGTTCGACGGCAAGAAGGGTATTTCCGCGCCCGGGCTCTACGACTACGAGTCTATGCTGGGCGTGCGCTTGAATATGGATAAGGCCGACCGTATCTGGAGCCGTCAGAGCGGGTCGAGCCACGCGATGACGCTGGTGGGTTGCGATGTGGACGAGAACGACAGGCCCGTGAAGTGGGAGTTTGAGAACAGCTGGGGAGCCACGGCGGGGCACAAGGGCTACATCACCTTTACCGACGATTGGTTCAGCGAGTATATGTTCCGTCTGGTAATCCGCAAGGACTACTTGGACGAAAAGGCCAAGGCCGCGCTCGGCACCAAGCCCGAGAAACTGCCCATGTGGGATTTTATGTTCTGATTTAACTAAAAACCAAAGATATGCGCAAGTCTGTTTTATCGTGGGGCGTGGCGGCGGTTCTGTCGCTTCTGCTGTTTACGCACCTTTCCGCACAGGAAAAGAAAAGTTATGATGTGGGGATGATAGGGTTCTACAACTTGGAAAACCTTTTCGACACCATCGACGACCCCAACACCAACGACCAGGAGTTCCTTCCTACCGGGGGCTACGCCTGGACGGGTACTAAGTATCGCAGCAAATTGCACAATCTGGCCACGGTGATTGCCAAAATCGGCACCGATGAAAAGGGCCTGAACCTGCATTGTCCCGATATTTTGGGCGTGAGCGAGATAGAGAACCGCACGGTGCTGGAAGACTTGGTGGCGCAACCCGAACTGGCGCCCTACAACTTCGGTATCGTGCACTACGACGGGCCCGACCGCCGCGGGGTGGACGTGGGGCTGCTCTACAAGAAGGACAAATTTACGTTGTTGGGTTCGCGCTCGGTGAACATTCCTTACGAGCGTCTGGGCTTCTATACCCGCGACCAGCTTGTGGTGACGGGCATCTATATGGGCGACACCATTCACTTGATTGTGAACCACTGGCCTTCGCGTCTGGGTGGGGAGAAACGGAGCTCGCCCAAGCGGGAACTGGCCGCCGAATACAGCCGCGGCATCGTGGACAGCCTCTTGGCCGTGAATCCCAACGCCAAGGTGGTGTTGATGGGCGACTTGAACGACGACCCCTACAACAACAGTGTGGTGAAAATCATGAACGCCCCCAAGGAGGACGACTACACCAAACTGCAAGCGGGGCAGATGTATAACGCTTCCTACGGGGCGTATAAGTTGGGCAACGGCACGCTCTGCTATCGCGGCAAGTGGAACTTGTTCGACCAAATGCTTCTTACGCAGGGTTTTGTAGGCAAGGATCGTTCCACGCTCAAATTCTACGGCTATCGGATTTACCGCGATCCGATGCTTTTGCAGAAAAGCGGACAGTATGCGGGCTATCCCTTGCGTACCCACGCGGGCGGGGTGTGGCTGAACGGTTACAGCGACCACTTCCCCGTATTTATGGTTGTCATCAAAGAAAAAAAATAAAGGTATGTTGACCTCTTTCAAAATCGTTTCCGCCGAAGAAGCGGTAAAAGTGATCAAGACCGACGACAGGGTGCATATCCATGCTATCGGTTGCGCGCCGCAGAAACTGATTGCGGCCATGTGTGAGCGCGGGCGTCGCCGCGAATTCAAGAATGTGCGTATCCAGCACCTGCACACCGAAGGGCCGGCGCCCTACACGGCGCCCGAGTTCGAGGGCGTTTTCTGCATGGAGTCGTTCTTTGCGGGCGCCAACGTGCGCAAGGACACGCAGGCCGGCTATGCCGACTATATTCCGGGCTTTCTGCAAGACACCCAGCGTCTTATCCGCGAGGGTATCTGCCGTCCGAATGTGGCCTTGATTCAGGTGTCGCCTCCCGACAAGCACGGTTATGTGTCGTTGGGCTGCTCGGTGGACGCTACCTTGGCCGCCGTGGAGACGGCCGACACGGTTATCGCCACAATCAACAAGAATATGCCGCGTTCCTTGGGCGACGCGCTTATTCCGATGAGCATGATCGACATCTTCACCGAAGACAATGCGCCGCTCATCGAGGGGCATTTCGCCCAGCCTTCGCCCGAAGAGGCGCAGATAGGCAAGTATGTGGCCGAGTTGATTGAAGACGGCGCCACCTTGCAGATGGGCATCGGCTCCATTCCCAATGCGGTGCTCTCGCAGTTGGGCAACCACAAGAACTTGGGCGTGCATACGGAGATGTTCGCCGACGGGGTGCTCAACCTCGTGCGCAAGGGCGTTATCAACGGCATGAACAAGAAGATAGACAAGGGCAAGATTGTTTCCACCTTCGTGATGGGAAGCAAGGAAGTGTACGACTTCCTCGACGACAATCCCGGGGTGGCGATGATGGATGTGGGATACACCAACAACGAGTTCATCATTGCCAAGAATCCCAAGGTGACGGCCATCAACTCCGCCTTGCAGATAGACCTGACGGGGCAGGTGTGCGCCGATTCGCTCGGCACCAAGTTCTATTCGGGTGTGGGCGGTCAGGTGGACTTTATCCGCGGGGCTTCGTTGAGCGAGGGAGGCAAGCCTATCATCGCCATGCAGTCGGTAACCAACAAGGGGGTGAGCAAAATCGCGCCCGTGCTGACTTCGGGGGCGGGGGTAGTGACTACGCGCGCCCATGTGCAATGGATTGTTACCGAATACGGTGCGGTGAACCTCTACGGCAAGACCTTGCAGGATCGTGCCAAAGCGCTCATCTCGATTGCGCACCCCGACCACCGCGAAGAGCTGGATAGGGCCGCGTTCGAACGCTTCGGTTCGCACTATCATTTTGTTTGTTAGGGATTATTCCTTGAGACGGTAGGTGGAGAAGCCTGCCGGAACGAGGCGTTCTTCGGCAAGAAGCGTCCGCCACAGGCGGGAAAGCGCTTCTTGCCGTTCTGCGGGAAATGCGTCGAGCAATTCCCGCAGCGAACGCGGCCTTTCCGCAAGGAAAGGTTTGATTGTATCGAATAAAGTCGCTTGCAGGGCGGGGGAGAGATCCACCGCCCTTTTTTCCAGACATACGTCGCAGAATCCGCAATTCTCTTTCAAGTCCTCGCCGAAATACTGAATCAGGTAACGGTTGCGGCAGAGCGTGTTTTCCCGCACGTAGCCTATCACCGCATCGAGCTTGCGCCTGGCGTTCTCCTTGCGCAGCAGATAGGTTTCGGGCGAAAGCATGTATTTGCCCGCCTTGCGCCTCTCGCGTGTAAAGGACAGGGTGGCGCCCTGCGTGGCGGGGCTGTAGTCCAACACATCTTCCTGTTGCAGACGGGTCAACAACGCTTTCACGTCGGCCTCGCTGCGGGCGATGCCCTTGGCGATTTCGCTTTCGGAAACGGGCGTGAAGTCGGAGAAGAGGCGGCCGCCGTATCGCCGCAGGAGAAACTGCAACAGCGGTGCAAAGGCCGCATGTTCCACTTCGTAGCGATAGAAGGCGTCGTAGGCGCACCGAAGGTGCACACGGCTCGCTTCGCTCGCCGTGTCCGACAGTCTCACATAACCTTCCTTCTCCAAGAACGACAGCGCCGAGAAACATTCGGAGGCGGGGAAACGGTAGGCGGTGCAGAACTCGCGGAGGTTGAACGCGAACACCGAGCCCTCGCCCGCGCCGGGCGCCAACTCAAAATAGTTGCACAAAGCCTCGTATACCCGCGCGATGAAGTCGGTGGAAGGATAGGACTTGGCGAAGTTCTCCTCGGCCTCCACAATGTCGGAAGGGTGGTGGAGCATCAACGCGAAAGCCCTTTTTTCGTCGCGCCCGGCCCGCCCCGCCTCCTGAAAATAGGCCTCGAGGGTGTCGGGCAAGTCCCAATGCACCACCCAGCGCACGTCGGGTTTGTCGATGCCCATGCCGAAGGCGTTGGTGGCCACCATCACCCGCACCTTGTTGTCTATCCACGCCTGCTGGCGCGTGTTCCGCTCCTCGTGCGAAAGGCCGGCATGGTAGGACGTGGCCGATATGCCCCGTTCCTGCAAGGCCGCGGCGATTTCGCCGGTCTTGCGGCGGGAGCGCACGTACACGATGCCGCAGCCCTTTATCTTTTTCAGGATGCGTTCGATGCGCCCTCTTTTGTCTTCGTCGTAAACTACACTGTAAATCAGATTTTCGCGTCTGAAACTCTTTTGAAACACCTTGTGCGGCGAAATCTGCAACTTGTCTTGAATGTCCTCCACCACATCGGGCGTGGCCGTGGCGGTGAGCGCCAGCAGCGGCACCAACGGAAAATAGCGGCGCAGTTCGGCGATACGCAGGTAGGGCGGGCGGAAATCGTAGCCCCACTGCGAAATGCAATGCGCCTCATCCACCGCCAGCAAGCACACCTGCATCTTCTCGAAGTGTGCGCGGAAGGCCGCACTGGTGCAACGCTCGGGCGACACATAGAGGAATTTGAGCCTGCCGTGAACGGCTGCGTTGAGAATCCACTCGGCCTCCTGCGTGCTTTGACCGCTGTAGAGGGTTTCGGCGGCAACGCCCCGTTTCTTGAGGTTCTCCACTTGGTCTTTCATTAAAGCAATAAGGGGCGATATGACAATGCATATCCCCCTCATGGCTAAGGCCGGCACTTGAAAGCAGATGGATTTTCCTCCGCCGGTAGGGAGGAGGGCCAAGGCATCCCGCCCTTGCAGTACATGACGGATAATGTCTTCCTGCAAGGGTCGGAACTGCGCGTAGCCCCAATAATCCGAAAGGATTTTGTGAATATCGCTACTTGTTTCCAAGAACCTTTATCTTGTTGACCTCCCAAGTGGCCATGGTCTCGGTGTCGCTGCGGTACACAAAGGCCAGACGGATGGTCTTGCCCCGGTAGGCCGTCAGGTCGATGTTGCCCGACGACTTGAAAGTGAAGTTGTTGCCCTCGTGCGGATTAGGAATGGCCAGACGCTCCCATTTCCATTTGGTCTGTTTGGGATCTCCGCTTTCGTAGTTTTCCGAAATATATACGGCGTACCACGAGTCGGGCGAGTTGTATTTATAACTCAAGGCCTGTTCGAAACTGAAATCGAAGCGGCTGTAGGCTTCGTCGAGGGTAATGGCGGGCGAAATCAACCAGTCTTCATTCTCGCTCTTGTCGCTTCCGCTTCCCTGCACCATCATGCAGCCGTTGCCGTAGGAACCCCAAACCCAAGTGGCGGGGCCTTTGAGATCGTGAACCGTGAAGCCGTTGAGGCTGGAGGCGAAGGATGCCGAATAAATGGGCACGTTCTCTCCGGCGGAGGCTTCGAACTGCGCGAGATTCAAATCGTTGAGTTCACGCAGATAGAATTGATGCGTGGAACCGTAAATGGCGTAGATGCAGAGCATATCGCCCTTTCCGGCCGGCACGGGGCGGCGGAAGAAACGGCAGGCGCTGCTGGTGCGCAGGGTCAGTTCCGAGCCCGTTCCGTTAAT
>CAMWQD010000060.1 GCA_947176325.1 uncultured Bacteroidales bacterium
GAAAAGCGGTGAATGCTTCACCACCAACGAGAGCGATGCCTTATGCACGGAGCAAGTCTACGAACAATACCGCCTCCGTCACCATATTCCCACGGTGGAAGAAATCGTGGACTTGCGCAGGCAATGCAAATTTTCCGCCGCCAAGATGAGCGCTTTGCTGGGTATCGGCATCAATCAATACCGTCTTTACGAAGCCGGAGAGATGCCGTCTCTGAGCATAGGAAAACTCCTCTATGCCCTTTGCCACAACCCCGAAACGCTGAAATTCTACCTCAAGAACCGCAAGAAATAAAAAAAAGGCGGAACGCTTTGCGTTCCGCCTTTTTTAACCGCTGCACCCTCCTTAGCAGGAAAGTGCGGCCAACGCAATCGAGTTGAGTTTGGTCTTGGTGGTGTCGCCGCGCGAGGAAAGCACGCACGGAACCTTGGCACCCACCACCATGGCGGCCACTTCGCCCTGGCAGAACTTGGTGTGCACCTTATAGAAGGTGTTGCCCGCCTCGATATTGGGGAAGAGCAAGCAATCGGCATCGCCGGCCACGGGGCCGCCCACACCCTTTATTTCGCCCGCTTCCTTGTCGATGGCCACGTCCACCGAGAGGGGGCCGTCTACAAAACCGCCCCTAATCTGCCCTCTTTCGGCCATCTTGGCCAGCAGAGCGCCGTCCACGCAAGCCTGCATACCGGTGGAAACCTGTTCGGTAGCCGCCAAAACGGCCACTTTCGGCTTCTCGATGCCTATATCGTGCGCGGTCTTGATAAGGTAGTTGCAGATGGTGGTCTTCTGCTTGAGGTCGGGAGCGGGAATGATAGCCATGTCGCTCACCACCAAAAGCTTATGATAGAAAGGATTTTGCAGGATAGCGATGTGCGTGAGCGTGGCCTTGGGGCCGGGCATCAGGCCGCCGTCCTTGTTGAGAATGGCGCGCATGTATTTGTCGGTGCTCACCAAGCCCTTCATCAAGAAGTCGCCCTCGCCGTCATTTATCAACTTCACGGCTATCTGCGCACACTTGGAGTCGTTTTTCTCCTGCACAATCTTGAACTTGTTGATGTCGATGCCTTCCTTTTCGCACACGGCGCGGATCATGTCGGTGTCGCCCACCAAGGTGGCTTCCACCATACCCATATCCACCGCCTGACTTACGGCACTGATAGTGTGTGCATCCACGGCATAGGCCGCTACCAAACGTTTTTTGCCCTTGCTCTTCACGAGCTCGAACAATTCATCTAATTTAGTGATTGCCATATCTGTATTGTTTTAATCGTCGCGAACCAACGTCGCGAATTTACAAAAATTTCGTATCCTTGCCGCCCCATTCCTTATATATATGCCTCAAATCGACGTTGCTTCCACCCCTCTCGGCAAAATCGGCTACAAGCGGATTTTCGGGATTGCTTTCCCTATCATTCTGAGCAACTTGGCGCAGAATGTCATTGCCATTGCCGACACCATTTTCTTGGGCAATCTGGGCGAGGTGGAATTGGGCGCGGCGGCCTTGGCCTCTATCTTCTACCAAGTTATGGTGATGGTAATCTTCGGCTTCGGAGTGGGCGCGCAGATTCTCATGTCGCGACGGCTCGGGCAGGGGCAGTTCAAGTCGATAGGCTGCATCTTCCAGCATACCTTGTGGTTTACGCTGTTCTGCGCCTTGCTGCTGTGCTCGCTCTTCCTGCTTTTCGGCAACGGCATCATGGCAAGCATGCTGCACACGCCCGACATTCTGCAGGCGGTGGGCGACTATATGCACGTGCGTATCTACGGACTGTTCTTCTCGCTGGCCATCATCGCGTTCAACGCCTTCTACGTGGGCATCGCGCACACGCGCACCATTTCCATAGCCACCCTCATCATGGGCGGCATCAACGTGGCGCTCGACTATGGCCTCGTGTTCGGGGTTTGGGGACTGCCGCGCATGGAGATGCAGGGGGCGGCGCTGGCTTCGGTGATTGCGGAGGGCATCGGCCTTATTGTCTATGTGTTGCTTACGTATTTCTCGCGCCACCGCAAACAATACCTGCCTTTCGGACGCTTCCGCTTTCAGTTCCGCCTCATCAAGAGCCTCCTGAATGTGGCCTACCCGCTTATGGTGCAGAATCTTCTGTCTTTCGGAAACTACTTCCTCTTTTTCCTCTTTATCGAGGAACTCGGCCAACGCTCGTTGGCGGTAGCCAACATGACGCGCAGCATGTACGTGATTTTCCTGCTGCCTATCTGGGGTTTCGCATCCACCACGGGCACCCTCACCTCCTACCTCTGCGGGCAGAAACGCACCCACGAGATTTTCCCCGTGGCGGGCAAGGCCCTGCTTCTTACCTTGCTGTGCATCAGTGTGATTGTGGGCTTGTTCTTTCCGTTTCGGAATGAGGTGCTGGGCATCTTCACGCACGACAACACTTTGGTGCCCGAGGCGTTTCCGTCTTGCATGGTGGTGATTGCGGCCACCTATCTCATGGCGGGGGCGCAGATTCTGTTCAATACCGTGCTGGGGCGGGGCGAAACCAAGGCGGGCTTCCTGATAGAAACCGTCAACATGGTGTTCTACTTTCTCTATTGCTGGGTTTTCATCCACCTCGACCCCTCTTGTTCGGTGGCCAAGGCTTTCGGCGCGGAAATCACCTACACGGTGGGGCTTCTTGTGATTTCGTTGCTTTATATCTTGATGGCGAGGCGGTTCGGAAGCGGCAAGATTCGGGAGATTTAGGATTTTGCGCTGTCGGCTACGCGAAGTCTTCTATCTTGCCCATGTCTTTCCAAAAGCCGTCTTTCTGTTCCTGAAGCAAAATTTCGTGATGTCGGGAGGCGTTTAGATAGGCGTCGATGACCGAAAAGGGCTTGTCTGTGCCGTAGGCGGTGGCCCATTCGTCTATCAGGCTACATTTTATGATATGTATACCGCTGAATGCGAAGGCGTTGAAGCTGTCGGAAATCGGCTCGCCCTTCACCTGCCCGGTCTTTTCGTTGCGCCAGGCGCGCAGGCGGCCTGCGGCGTCGGCGTAGAGGTAGCGCGAGGAGGGGCGGCGGCGCACCGACAGCAACGCGGCGGGGCGTTCCCCGGCAGGGGTTCCCCCTGCCGGGAGGGGGCTTTTCGCGGAGAAGGCCGCACTGAAGCCCCGCAAGTCCAAATCACTGAAAACATCCACGTTATGCACCAAGACTTCCTCCTCTCCCGCGAAAAGCCCCGACCCATAGGCATGGGTCAACGCCCCGCCCGTATCGAGCAAGGCCTCGCTCTCGTCCGAAAAGGCTATCTGCAAACCCTGTCGGCGGGCGTATTCCGTGGCGAAATCGCGCAACATGGGCGCGAAATGGTGCAGGTTCAGCACAAAGCGGTCGAAGCCCTGCGCCTGCAGGCGTTCTATCAGATGCACCAAAAGGGGCTTGCCTTGATACTCCACCAAGGCCTTGGGACGGTGGTCGGTGAGGGGTTTGAGACGGGTGCCGAGCCCCGCGCAGGGAATGAATGCAATCATTTGTAAAGTAGATATTTCTGTCTGGTTTTCTCAAATTCTTTCAGGCCTTTCTGCCACGAGGCGCGGATTTCCTCCTCGCTTGCCCCCTGCCCGATTTGCTCGGCCAGGCGCGGGCTTCCCGCCAGCTTCGAGAAAAAGGAGGTGAAGAAACGGGCTTTGTCGGGATAGTTGCGATACATGCGCAGAAGCGGCTGCAAATCGAGTTGGTGCGGCAGTTGGCGCGTGAGGCTGTCGGAAACGAGCCAGCCCCGGCAGAGTTTGTCTTGCAGGGGCGGGTGTGCGCTCAACCCTTCTATCGGGCGGGGCGTGAAGGTATAGTCGCCTTCTTCACATCCCTCAAAACCATAACATTCAAAAGGTTGCCATGTGCCCCGCCCCATGCTCACGGGAGTGCCTTCCAACAGGCAGAGGCCGGGATAGGCGTAGATGGCTTTCATGCTGCGCAGGTTGGGCGACGGCCATACGGGAAAGTCGTAGGCTTCGGCGCGGGTGTAGCCTTGCAGGGGTATCACGTGCAAAGTGCAGGTTTTCTGTGTTTTCAGCCAACCCTCGCCCGCTATCATCCTCGCATACTCGCCTATCGTCATGCCATATACCAAAGGCACGGGGTGCATGCCCACAAAGGAGCGGCAGCAGGCGGTGTCCAACACGGGGCCGTCGATGTAGCCGGCGTGGGGGTTGGGGCGGTCGAGCACCACCACGGGGATGCCTTGTTCGGCGCAGGCTTCCATAACATAGTGCAGGGTGGATATATAGGTGTAGAAGCGCACGCCAACGTCTTGCAAGTCAAAGACAACGAGGTCTATGCCCTTCAGGTCTTCGGGGGTGGGTTTCCTGTGTTTGCCGTAGAGCGAGATGACGGGGAGGCCGGTTTTCTCATCAAATTGATTGTCTACCTTTTTGCCGGCTTCCGCCTGACCCCGGAATCCGTGTTCGGGCGAAAAGACCTTGATTATAGGAAAGCCCGCCGACAGCAACGTGTCTACAAGGTGCACGCCCGCGAATTCGCCGGTCTGATTGCTCACCACGGCTATGGTCTTGTCTTTCAATATCGGAAAATACAATTCCGTGCGGCTCGCCCCCACCTCCACTTGGGCGCAAACCTTTCCGCAAAAAAAGGAGAGACAGAACAGTATCGCCACTGCCATACGCCGAAACTGCGTTTTCATATTTATTCCTTTGATTTTCACATCAACCACGAAGATACAAAGATTTTTTGTATCTTTACGAGAAATGAACACAGCCCGCTACATAGCCCGCCGTTGGGCCTTCTCCACCCCTCTGCGCCACACGCGCAACATCTTGCGCATGGGCATGGGCAGCATGGGGCTTTGCGTGGCGGTGATGGTGATTTCGCTCTGCGTGCTCGTGGGTTTCAAAACCGAAATCAGCCGAAAGGTATTCGGCTTCGGCTCGCACGTGGTGGTGCAGCCCTATTGGTCTGAAAATGAAAGCGAAGGCCTTTCCATTCGCTGGGATTCGGCTTTGCAGGCCGAGGTGTTGCGGCACGAGGGGATTGTGTCGGCGCAGGCCTACACGCTCAAGGGGGCGTTGATAAAGGGGCGGGAGGAGAGTTTCGGCGTGTTTTTCAAGGGTTTGCCTCCCAATTTCGATACGTCTTTCTTTGCGGATAAATTGGTGCGGGGGCATCTGCCCGCACTTCGGCAGGAGGGGGTGTCCCCACAGGTGCTTGTTTCCGAGCTGTTGGCGCGTAAACTGCGGGTAGACACGGGGCAGCGGCTGCGGGCGTTCTTCGTGCACCAAGGAGAACTGCGTCCCCGCGCCCTCTCGGTATGTGGCATCTACGCCACGGGGCTCGAGACTTTCGATGCGTCTTATGTGATAGGTGATATTTCTCTGATTCAGCAGATTAACGCTTGGGACAGCACGCAGGCCGACGGGGTGGACATCACGCTCCTCAATCCCGACGACCGTTTCCGTATCGCGCAAATCCTCAATCAAGACCTTCCCTACGAATATTCTTCCTTTCCCTGCGACCGTCTTTTTCCGGCCATTTTCGACTGGCTGGCGCTGGTGGATACGAATGTGTTTGTGCTTATCGTGATTATGCTGATTGTTTGCATGATATGCCTCGTCTCCCTGCTCTTTATCCTGCTTATCGAGCGTCGTCCCCATGTGGGTGTGCTCAAGACGCTCGGAGCCGACAACCGTTTGGTTCGCAATATCTTTATCATACAGACGCTCACTATCTTAGGGCGTTCCCTGCTTATCGGAAACGCGGTGGCGCTGCTTCTCTGTCTGCTGCAAAAGGTAAGCGGTGTGCTGCGGCTCGATGAAAGTGTCTATTTCTTAGACCGTGTGCCGATTGCCTTTCCGTGGCTGTCTATCGTGGGCATCAATCTGCTGGTAATGGGGCTCGCCGCCCTGTTGCTCTACGCGCTTTCTTTCCTCATCAACAAGACTTCGCCCGCAAGCCTCAATCGAGCCTAAAGTTGTCGGGGGCGCTGTCGGGTTCGTTGCCGGGGGCAAATTCCGAGAATGTTCCATCGTTGTAAAACAGCACGATACGAGATATCTTCTTTTGGGGTTCGCTTTTGAAATCGCGTTCTTCCTCGCGTTCCTCCTGTTCCATTTGCGCCGGCGCCATATTCAGAAGCGCGTCCGTAAGGCTTTCCCCCTTGTCGTAGGCCGGGGTGCCGGGCTCCTGGCCTGTCCCTCCCAACGGCAGGGGAGCTCCCGGATTTTCTTCTTTCCGCACCTCCACAACCTCTGCCATATTTGCATACATCTTTCCCTTGCCTTGCAAAAGCCACTGCGGATTCAGGTCGGGAAAACCGGCCAAAACTTTCAACACAAAATCCAAACTCGGCTTGTTTCGTCCTGACAAAATATGCGACATCCCCGACCTCTGCACGCCCAACTTGTCGGCGAACTGCGAAGAAGTCAAATTTTGGGATTTCATCACAAGCTCAATTCTCCGTATCATGATTTACATTTTTAAACTCACTCCCGATGTCGGGCGCGTTTCGTGTTTACGTTTGTAAAAGTACATAAATTTATTTTTGTAAACAAGCCCGCGCCGGCAATGTAATTATATTAAAACATAAGATAAAGTTTGTATATTTATGAAAAACAGCATAATTTTTCGCCATTATAACACCCAAGACTTATCAACAGAAAAACGGGGCAAAAATTTCATTCATTACTTCATATAGCAATATTATAATTTTGATTTCAAAGCAAATAAAGCCTTAATTTGGCTTGATTTTCAAATTTTTGCAAGAAAACACGGAAAACGCCTGTTTACATTTGTAGAATTTCGCTTTGTAATCCGATTTTTCCTGCCGACGCGCCGAACTGTTTACAAAATTAAACCCAATCTTCCCTACCCTCGATTTTCGATAGAGCCGTTTTAAGCCCTTTTCTCCAAAAAATCGAACTTGCCCTCCCCTCTCC
>CAMWQD010000061.1 GCA_947176325.1 uncultured Bacteroidales bacterium
TCTTCGCCCATTGAATCTGCGAGGATATTTTCGGCAGATAGGTAATCTTGAGCGGGGTTCCGTATTGTTTGATAACGTCCATCAACGGCACATCGTTAAAATACAATTCACCGTCAACCACCTTGAATTCATCTTTCGGAAATTCAAAGGTCTGATCAATCAAATCGGAATATTTGTTCTTCATTTTTCAAATTTAAGTTAGTCGGATTGAAAAATTTTTGTCAAAGTAACTCACTCGGATTTACTTTTTCTTCGCAAAGGTAAGTATTTCAAATCGACAATCCTTATAATTCGTTCGGAATTTTTAATTTTGTTTGAATGGGAGCGGGGTGATGCCGGGGCGCATTCCCCTCAATACTCCTATAAACAGCAGATTATGAACATTCAAGACATACGCGCACAATTTCCGATTCTCCAAGAGAAGGTGCACGGCAAACCTTTGGTCTATTTAGACAATGCCGCCACCACGCAGAAGCCCGAGCGGGTCATCGACTGCATCACCCACTACTATAAACACCTCAACAGCAACATTCACAGAGGCGTACATTTTCTGAGCCAAGAGGCCACCCAAGCGTGGGAAGATGCCCGTGCCGCCGCCGCCCGTTTCATGGGGGCGGGCGAGAACGAGCAGGTGATTCTGACCAAGGGCACCACCGAGGCCATCAACTTGGTGGCGAGCGGCTATGCGCAGGCCTTGCTGAAACCCGGCGACCGTGTGGCGGTGAGCGTGGCCGATCATCATTCCAACTTCGTTACATGGCAGCAAGCCTGCCTGCGGAGCGGTGCCGAATTCCGCATCATCCCCACCCTCCCCGACGGTTCCTTAGACCTCGACGCTCTCGACAAGGAACTCAAACAAGGGCTCAAACTCCTCTCCATTCCGCATATTTCGAATGTGCTGGGCATCGTCAATCCGATTCAGGAAATCATTGCCCGCGCACATCGTGCGGGGTGCAGGGTGATGATAGACGGGGCGCAGGGCGTGGCGCATGTGCCTGTGAACGTAGGGGATTTGGACTGCGACTTTTATGCTTGGTCGGGCCATAAGGCATACGGGCCCACGGGCATAGGCGTGCTTTATGGAAAACGCGAGCTTCTGGAGGCTTTGCCGCCCTATCAGTTCGGAGGAGAGATGATTGCCGATGTGGATTTCCAACAGACCACCTTCGCGGAGCTGCCTTTCAAGTTCGAGGCCGGAACACCGCCTATCGCCGAAGCCATAGCCTTGAAGGAATCGCTCGACTTTCTCTCGGAAATCGGTTTCGATGCCTTGCAGAAACACGAATCGGAGTTGATTACATACGCCTTCAACCGCCTCAACGAAATAGACGGAATGGAAATCTACGGAGGCTTGGCAAATCGCTCGGGCGTGGTTTCCTTCAATATAAAAGATGTATATCATTATGATGCGGGCGTGATCTTAGACCAGTTGGGCATTGCCGTGCGCACGGGGCATCACTGCGCCCAACCGCTCATGCGGCACCTGAACATTCCCGGCACTTTGCGTTGCAGCTTTGCCTGCTACAACACTCCATCCGAGGTGGACGCGCTGGTGGAAGGTGTCGGAAAGGCCTGTTCGATGTTGCGGTAATTTGCCGGAACCATGCTTTCCCTAAACGATATAGAATGGATTTTAGCCCCTATGGACGGGGTTACCGACCACCCTTACCGCAACGCATGGGCGGAGGTGTTCGGCAAGGATCCGCGTCCGCACGCGGGGCGGCTGATGCACCAAGCCGTGAGCCCTTTCGTGAGCCTCGTGCGGGGCGAAAGAATCAAACGCTCGCACATCGCCGACCTCCTGCCGCAAAATAACCTCATGGACGTGGAGCCGCAGGTATTGGGCAACGATGCCGATTTTTTCCTTGTGATGGCCAAGACCTTGGCCGATTTGGGCTACCGTTCCGTGAATTGGAACTTAGGCTGCCCCAAACCGCAGATAGCCGCCAAACAGAGAGGCAGCGGCCTTCTGCCTCACCCCGACCGCATCGACGCCTTTCTGAACCGCGTCGTTCCCGCCTCGCCCCTGCCGCTCTCCGTCAAGATTCGTCTCGGCTACCGCTCTCCCGACGAGGTTTTCAAGGTAATAGAGGTGTTGAACCGCTACCCGCTCGTCTATGTGGCGGTGCACCCGCGCATCGGCACGCAACTCTACGGGGGCGAGGCGGATTGGGACAGATTCGGAGAAGTCCTGCGTCTTCTTTATGCGCCTTGCACCTACAATGGCGACATCAACAGCATGCAAAAGGCGCAGGCTTTCGTTTCCCGTTTCGGAAACGGAGAACATAAAGTGAATAGCGTGATGATAGGGCGCGGCGTTATCGCCGACCCCTTCCTGCCGGGCAGACTGGCGGGCCTCTCCTATTCCCCTGCCGATATGCAGACCCTTTTCGCCCGCTTCGTCCAAACGCTCTGGCGCAACTA
Organism: uncultured Bacteroidales bacterium; assembly: GCA_947176325.1. Taxonomy (GTDB): domain Bacteria; phylum Bacteroidota; class Bacteroidia; order Bacteroidales; family P3; genus Pullibacteroides. The sequence continues at coordinate 2,425 of CAMWQD010000061.1, forward strand.
TCTCGCCTGCGGCCTACGCCCCCTCTCCGCCCTCCACCGTCAGAAACTCTATTGGAGCCAATTCCGGGGGGCATTCCTCCCTCCCCACGCCTTCTCCCACGTCAAGACCCTCCAAGACCCCGACGCCTACGAACAATTCCTGCAAAATTTTTAATTTCGCACGGAAAATCAGCCCTATAAACATTTGCCATGACGAATACGGATTTTAAGCTGAACCTTACCCGACCGCTCTGTGTCTTCGACTTGGAAACCACAGGCCTCACTATCGGACGCGACCGCATTGTGGAAATCGCCGTCATCAAGGTGATGCCCGACGGCTCCGAAAACCGCCTGCACCTCTATATAGACCCCGAAATGGAGATACCTCAGGAAAGCTCGGATATCCACGGCCTCACCAACGCCAAACTCAAGGAATTGGGCGCGAAACCCCTTGCCGAATGCGCCGCCGAAATCACCGCCTTTATCGGAAACAGCGACCTGGCGGGCTTCAATTCCAACAAATTCGACATTCCTTTCCTTGTGGAAGAGCTCAAACGCGCGGGCTCCGATTTCGATATGGAGAACCGCTACACGATAGACGTGCAGAACATCTTTCACAAAATGGAAGCGCGCACCCTTGCCGCCGCCTACAAATTCTACGTAGACCCCAACGGTTTCGAGAACCAGCATACGGCCATGTGCGACACCGCCGCCACCTTGGAAGTGCTCCGCGCGCAGATTGTGCATTACGCCGATACGGAATACACCGACAAGACGGGCAAGGTGAGCAAGCCCATCACCAACAACGTGGCCGAATTGGCCGCCTTTTCCACCGTCCGCAAGACCGCCGACCTGGCGGGGCGCATCGGCTACGACGAACAAGGCCGCGAGATTTTCAACTTCGGCCAGCACAAAGGCAAAGCCCTGCGCGATTTCTTCCGCACCCCCACGGGGCGCAGCTATCTGGATTGGGTCTTGAACGCCGATTTTCCGCAGAACACGAAAGATGTGATGCTGAAGATATTTAACGAAGAGAACGAAAAGCAGATAGAGTTGAAGCCCGTGCAGAAATTGCAGAAGCCCAAGACGCAGGCCGAGAAACTCGATGCGCTGAAAAAGAAATTTTCTCCCGGTTTGTTCGATTGATTCCCCAAGGCACATCAAATATGGAGCGCAAGGAAATCCTTTTAGGAAAATCGCCCGCGGAACTGCAACAACTCTGCGCCGAACTCGGTTTTCCCAAATTCACCGCCAAGCAAATCGCCCTTTGGCTATACGGCAAGAAAGCTCGCAGCATAGAGGCGATGACCGACCTCTCGGCCAAGAACCGTCTTTTGTTGGCCGAACATGCCGAAATCGGGTGTGCGGAGCCGCTGTCGGAGCAAAGCTCGCAGGACGGCACGCGGAAGTTCCTCTTCGCCACACAGGGCACGGCGAAAAAGGCCGCGCCGAAATCCATTGAATCCGTCTATATTCCCGAAGCCGACCGCGCCACCCTCTGCGTGTCGTGCCAGTCGGGCTGCAAGATGAACTGCGGTTTCTGCGCCACGGGAAGCCAAGGCTTCAACCATTCCCTGCAGGTGCACGAAATCCTGAACCAATATTACAGCATTCCCGAAACGGATGCCGTGAAAAACATCGTCTACATGGGCATGGGCGAACCCTTCGACAATATCGATGCGGTGCTGAAATCGCTGGAGGTGATGACATCTCCGTGGGGTTTTGCGTGGAGTCCGTATCGCATCACCGTCTCTACGGTGGGAATCCTGCCCGGACTGAGGCGTTTCTTGGATGAAAGTTCGTGCCACCTCGCCGTGAGCCTGCACAATCCCTTTCCCGAGGAAAGGGCGCATTTGATGCCCATGGAGAAAGCCTATCCCGTGGCCGAAACGATAGACCTCCTGCACCGTTACGATTGGCACGGGCAACGCCGCGTGTCTTTCGAATATATCTTGATGAAGGACTATAACGACAGCCCTTTCCATGCCAAAGCCGTGGTGAAGCTGTTGAAGGGTTTGAATTGCAGGGTGAATCTGATTTCGTATCACGAAGTGCCGGGAAAACCTTTCCGCAAAACCGATTCCGAACACACCGCAAGATTTCAGGAAATCCTGCAGGAAAACGGCATCATCTGCACCCTGCGCAAATCGCGGGGCGAGGATATCATGGCCGCCTGCGGACTGCTGGCAAAGACAAAGGGAAACTAAAGCAAGCGCTTCAGATAGTCTTGCGTCTTCTCTTCCGCGTCGATATTGAGTTTCTTGCGGATTTTATAGATGGAGGTCTCCACCGTGCGCACCGAACGGTTGGTGAGTTCCGCCGCTTCCTTGGCGCTCATGCCCATAGCCAGCAAGGCGCAGAGACGCAATTCGTAGGGAAGCATGGGTTCTTCGGACGATTTTTCGATACGGGCCCAGAATTCGGGATTGATCTTGTCGAAACAAGCTTTGTATTCGTCCCACGCATTCTTGGCATCCAAAAGGCTCACCGCCTTCATCATCTCCGCAATCTTCTCCTTGCGCGAAGCATCGGTCTTGGCCGTGGAAAGTTTCTTCAATCCCTCGCTCAGCGTGAGCAATAGTTCATGGCTCTTGAGCAACAGCAGGCGTTCGTCGTTGTCGAAAGCCGAAGCGGGGGCTTTCGGGGCGGCAGCCTTTTCGCGGAGGGGGCTTTCATACACCACCGGTCTTTCCTGCGACGTGGCAGGTCTTTCCTGCGGAGCGGGTCTTTCCTGCGTGGCGGGCGTGGGGTCGCCCATTTCGCCTTGCGAGAAATCCTGCAAGGTCTTGAAGGTATGGGCGGGCTTTATCGGATCCCAGCTTGTGAGCGGCGATACGGGACGGGCGGGAAGCACCCTGTCTTCGGGGTCGGGCGAAAGACGCTGAATGTTGAAATCCTGCGCGGGCATCCTTTTCTGCGCCACTCTCTCCACAGCCCGCTCGAAATCCAAAGGCAAATCGTCTATGCTGTGCACCGTGGTCGGCACGGGCTGACCGTAAGAAACCTTGCCCGCACCCGAATGCCTCCGGCGCGTGCAGGTAAGCAACAGGATAATGCCCGTCAGCATCAACAATACACATACTCCCGCCAAACCGAACCACAAGTAATCGTTTTCCATATCGCGTCTTTCTATATTATTCCATGTCTTCGTTCAAAAGCGCCTCGATTTCTTCGGGCGCAGCCTTGCGCACGGCCAATACCTTGCCCTTGAAATGCAGGGTTTCGCCCGCCAGAGGATGATTGAAATCGAGCGTTATCTTGCCGTTCTCGTTCTTCAACACCAAAGCCTTGTATTCCTTTTCCTCCATATCCACAATAGGCACGATGTCGCCCTCCTTCAGAGAAGGTTCCTCGCCTTCCGGCACCTGCGCCAAAAGCTCGCTCTGCGGCACGGTCACGAGTTTTTCATCATCATAATCGCCATAGGCCTGCTCGGGTTCGATGATCATTTCGAAATTATCCCCCGCCTGCAAGCCTTGCAGATTCTTCTCGATGATTTCAAGCATAAAGTCGTGCCCCATAAGCACCTCTTCCGGCTCCTCCTCCGTAATCCTCTCCACCACATCGCCTTGGGCATTGTCGTAGCGCAACGTATAGGCCAGCTCGACCATCGTGTCTTTTCCTATCTTCATATCCTTGTTTCTATCTCGGACAAAGGTAAGATTTTTTTGTAGGATGCCCCTACTGCACCACAAGTTTTCCCGTGGCCGTCCACGAACCCTTGCCGTCGCGCACACGCACCACGTAACTGCCCGGCTGTCCGTTCAGCCTCAGCGTGTGAGTCTTGCGGAACGCCCTCTCATACACCGGTTTGCCCGTGCCGTCGAACACCTCGATGGTGCCCTCCGCATCGGGTTTGCCGATTACCGAAACCTGCACCGCCTCGCCCGCCGCCACAGGATTGGGAAGCAACTCTAACGAGAGGCCTTTCGGATAGCCCTTGCGCTTCACCCCGCAACTCTGCAACTTCAATCCGTCCGAAGCGCGCTCCAGCAGCACCGCGTAGATGTCTCCCGACCGCAGATAGGGTTTGGCGTAGTAATACGGCCTCGTTTCCCCCTCCAACGGCTCCCCGTTGCGGAGCCATTGGTAACCCGAAAACTTGTATCCGCCGTTGTATTCCGAAGACAGCACCGCCAACACATCGTTCCATTTCTGCACGATGATGTTTGAGGGATAAGGTATCTCGAAAGTAAGCGCATCTTCCGCCACATAGCAGCCCGTGCCGTCCGCCTGCCACAGCTGCAAGCCGTAGCGGTTGGGCGCGGAGGACGGTAGCGCTATATGCACCGTCTGCAAGCCCGTGGAGGTTATCTCCATCGTGGTGTCGCAGAAGCCCGCCGACAAGGCCGCCGGGTCGAAAGCCAGACGCAACCGTTGAGGCGAACCCGCCTCGATATTATACGAAAAGGCGATTTCCTCCTTGCCGCAGGGCGGCGCTATCGTATCCAAAACCGCAATCCGCGCCGCGTTTTCCTTGCCCTGCA
>CAMWQD010000062.1 GCA_947176325.1 uncultured Bacteroidales bacterium
AAAAAGGGGTGAACGCCACGTTCCGTTATGCGCTTCCCTATTTGGTTTTATATGGGGTTTTACTTGTCTCCTGTTTCTTTTCCGACAATGTTTCCAACAATTTTTCCTATTGCGGCAGATATTTTTGCTTATTTCTGATACCCCTCGTTTTTGTCGGAATGACACCTTCTTTTCTTACCGCCCGTAGGCTCAGAATTTTTGCTTTCTGTCTGGTGGCGGGTGCCGTGATAGGCGCGTTATGGAAATTTTTTGTCTTGCAACAGGTTTATTTTTGCAACAGGTTGGATGTGTATAGAGAGCAAGGATTTAGTGTCGGTATAAGGCATTTTTATGGGAATTTCCAATTCAGATATTTTATAAACGAACTCGGATATAAATTGGTGCATCCGGCCTTCGAGGCTTTGTTCGAACTTATGGCATTGGTGGTTGTTTTGCGGGCATGGATTAAGAGGGATGTGTTTTTTTCGCACGGATATGGCAAAGTTTTGGCGGTTTTCGCGATAGGAATCATCATAATCAACCTGTTGCTTTTCTGTACAAAAACAGCGGCTTTGGAGTGCGTGCTTTCTATTTTCGCGTTATGGGTGTATGCCCTTTGCAAGAAACGATATGTGTTCGTCGGGGCTTCGGCTATTGGGGTGTTGTTGTGTATGGGGGTTCTGACCTTTCGTTCACCAGAAATGGTTTTTTCCCGTTATAATCAAACCATACAAGCATCTAAGGATTTTTTGAAAGGAAGGAGTACGGAGGAAGATGCCTCTTTTATTCCTCGTATCCATACATATAAAATAGGCTGGGAATTGTTCAAGGAGAAGCCTCTTACAGGCTGGGGATTTTTCTATACGAAGGAGTTTGAACAACGTTATAAAAGATATTTGAATCAAATATCAAGGCGGTTTGAATGGGAAAAGAAGATTTTAATACGTTCCCACAATCAACTTTTAGAGATTGTGGACTCTTGCGGTATCGTTGGGGGAATGGTTTTCGTTTGGATCTTGGTATGTGTGTTTAGGGATGTATGGCGCAGAAAGAGCCTCTTTTGGTGGATTTGGTTTGTGGGCTTGGTGGCAATATGTACTATCGATATGCCTTTCAACCGCACCACAGGGCTTATCTACCTATGCGGGTTCCACGGAATTCTGTTTTGCGAACTGACGTCTAATTTCCTCCATCCTGAAGATTCCCACAAACCGTTGGTCTCTGAAAAATCTGCGGAAGGGGTATAAAAGCATCAGGGCGGCCTTGAATAGCCGTTTATAATAGATTTTTACCTCGCAATACGCTTTGCGGAATTTGAATTTTTCTATCAGAAAATCTTGTATGTTGCTGTGCTCGGTGAGCGAACGCGCCCCGTCGATAACATACCGGAGTTTCTTCTCTTCTAAATAATGGCGGTTCATCTCGTAGAAAAGACCGTAGAAAGGATAGGTATTGCCTAAAAATTCAGGATTTACCTTGATTTGGTTGTATTCGGCGCAGTCTTCACGAAGGGTATTGATGGAGTAGCCTATGGCTTCACCTGTCTCTTTGGAAAACACCATCCAGAATTCGTTTTCTTCCGTACAGGAGTTTATCCATCGTTCAAATTCTTCCAGTGTCTGTGCTACTGCTTTTGTCTTATAGTGTTCGAGGGCTTTCAGGTAAATCGGATAACCATACCTTGCCACACATTGTTTATCGACAATTTTAAAATCATACGTCTTGAGGCTTTTCCGGATAAAGGTCCGGTTTTTGCTCACCAATTCATCCATGCCTCCGAAAGAATCTTTAATGACAAACCAAAATTCCGTAGGTTCTTTTCTGTCGAAATCAAACACATTACGGAATATAAAACCGCCTTTTTCGAAAAAACGCTTCACTTCCTCCGGCTTTAATTCCGTTTCCAAATGAGGTGCCTTGTCAAACACCCAGCAATGCTTGTACAGATGATACATCTTTGTCTGTAAAATTTCTTGCGAAGGTATGAAATTTCGCCTATTCGGGGCGCTTTTGTAATTTAGTGCTGTTTTTAGACGCATCCCATGGCACTGAACCTGAAACAGACCTTTCAACAGAAGCAGCTTCTGAAGCTTTCGCCCCGGCAGGTGCAGCTGATGAAGCTTATGCAGGTGCCCACCCTCGACCTCGAGCGGCGCATCAAGGACGAGTTGCAGGAAAACCCCGCCTTGGAAGAAGGGGAGGGCGGCATTTATGCCGATGAGGTGCCTTTGAGCCGTCTCAAGGAAGACACCGAAGAGCCTCACGCCAACGACGACGACAGCGCGTCCGACGCCCGCACCGACGAAGAGGCCGGCAAGGAACAGGACTTCGACATCAACGACTATATCGACCCCGAGCGCAACGACTACGCCTACAAACGCAAAAGCGACAACTACCGCAATCCCGACGACGAATACCGCGCCCCCGTGCGCTTTCGGCAAGGCTTTCGCGAACAGCTCAACGACGAATTGGGAATGTTGGCCCTGAGCGAGCACCAAAGACGTATCGGCGAGGTGATTATAGGCAATCTGGATGAAGACGGCTATCTGAAGCGGTCGGTGCCGGCTATGGTGAACGACATGGCTTTCAGCCTCAACATCACCGCCACCGAAGAAGAAGTGGAAGAAGTGTTGCGGCAGATACAGAGCTTGGAACCGGCGGGCATAGGCGCCGCGGATTTGCGCGAATGCCTGCTGTTGCAGGTGCGGCGCAAGTTGAGCGAGGCCGAGCGCGAGGAAAACAGCCTCACGGACGAGGAAATCCATGTATGGAAAACCGCCGGGAGACTTTTGGAAAAGTGCTTTGATGAATTTGTTGCACGGCAATACAACCGCCTGATAGAGAAGCTTAAAGTGAGCGAACAGGAGGTGAAGCGGGCCGTGGACGCCATCCGCACCCTCAACCCCAAGCCGGGACAGAGCGGTTTCGACACCGCCGCGCAGGAGGAGGTTCCCACGCTCATCCCCGACTTCTATCTAACCAACGACGACGGCGTTCTGTCGCTGCGGCTGCACGGCAAGAACGACCCCAACCTGCGCGTCAGCCCCGCCTACGAAGCCATGTTGCAAGACTATGGCACTCAAACCGAAAAGAAACGGCAGACGCAGGAAGCGGCCCTGTTCGTGAAGCAGAAAATAGACTCGGCGCGTTGGTTCATGGATATGGTGCGCCAACGGCAGAGCACGATGTTGCGCGTGATGCAGGCCGTGGTGGATTTTCAGCACGAATTTTTCTTGGAGGGCGATGTGCAATACCTTCGCCCCATGCGCCTCAAGGACATAGCCGAAAAGGTGGGGCTCGATTTGTCGACCGTTTCCCGTGTGCTCAACAACAAATACATACAGACCCATTTCGGCACATTTCCCGTAAAAAAACTGTTTTCGCAGTCGTTGGAAAACGAGGAAGGGGAGGAGATTTCCACCGCGCAGATCAAGGCGGCTTTGTCGGAGTTGATTGAAAACGAAGACAAGACAAATCCCCTTTCGGACGAAACCTTGGTGGCCGCGCTCAAGGAGAAAGGGTTTTCCGTGGCACGCCGCACGGTGGCCAAATACCGCGAGCATTTAGGCTATGCCGTGGCACGTCTGCGCAAGCGCATCTAACGCTTGTACCAAAAGAAACAATCGTTCTGTCGGTCGCGTCCCTGCGGGTTCCTCTCCACAAAAACGGGTTGCAGGGTGTGAGGATCTAATCCCGTATAATACATTTCGGTAGCCAAGGTCATGGGGGTGGGCGTGAAGAGCTGAACCTGTTCCAGGCGGTAGCCCAAGTGCCGGGTCTTGCGTTCCAGAGCCTGCATGTCGCTTAGCTGACACGAGGGGTGGGCGGAAATGAAGTAGGGAATGAGTTGCTGATTCTTTCCGATACGGCGGCACTCATCGTCGAAAAACGCCTTGAAGGTCTCGAATTGCGAGAAAGGCATCTTGCGCATCGTCTTCAGCACATGGCTTTCGGTATGTTCGGGAGCCACCTTGAGCCGCCCCGAAACGGCGCGGGCGATGACCCACTCCGCATAGGCCCGCGCATGGCCGCCCGCGCCGTTCTCCTTATGCAAAAACGGCACTAACAAGTCGTAGCGTATGCCGCTGCCTATATAGGCGTGCTTGACGAAAGGCAGAGCCGCCACCTTCTTGTAGAGGTTCAGCAGCGGGGCGTGGTCGTGATGCAGGTTGGGACAGATCTGCGGCACGATGCACGACGGTTTTTTGCATTTGCGGCACAGAGCGGGGTCTTTTCCGTGCATACGGTACATATTCGCGCTCGGCCCTCCCAAGTCGCTCAGATTGCCCTTAAAATACGGCATACGGGCAATGTGTTCAATCTCCTTCAATACCGATTCCTCGCTGCGGCTCTGCACCTGCTTGCCCTGATGCGCCGAAATGGTGCAGAACGCACAGCCTCCGAAACACCCCCGGTGCAAGGTCACCGAATTCTGAATCATCACGAAAGCGGGAATGTCCCCGCGATTTTTGTAGCGTGGGTGCGGCAAGCGTGTATACGGCAAGTCGAAAGACCCGTCTATGGACGTATCTCCGGGTTCCGTCACGAAGGGCGGATTGATGACGACACAACCCCGTTCCACGGCCTGAAGAATCCGCCCACATTCCATTTGATTGGAAGCCGTCTCCACCATGCCGAAATTGGCGGCCTGCGCCCGCTTGTCCTTCAAGCATGTTTCGTGCGAGGCGAGTTTTATATCGGGTTGATTGAAAGGCGTGGCCGGCACTTTTTCGGGCGGCACGGGACAGAAATAAGACACCTGCGGAATATCCTCGCAATCCTTTATATTAATATTTTTATCCAAGCGGCGGGCGATTTCCACCATAGGCTTTTCCCCCATGCCGTAGACCAGCAAATCGGCCCCGCTTTCCTTCACAAACGACGGCAAAAGCTTGTCCTGCCAATAATCATAATGCGTGATGCGGCGAAGCGAAGCCTCGATACCTCCGAGAATCACCGGTACATCGGGAAAAATCTGCTTGAGAATGCGCGTGTAGACCAAAGTGGGGTAGTCGGGACGGAATCCCGCCGCCCCGCCCGGCGTATAGGCATCGTTGCTGCGCAGACGCTTGCGCGCCGTATAATGGTTCACCATAGAATCCATGCTCCCCGCCGACACCCCGAAAAACAAACGCGGCTTCCCCAATTTCTTGAAATCGCGCAAATCGTCTTTCCAGTTCGGCTGCGGAAGAATGGCCACCTTGAAGCCCGCCTTTTCCAACACCCTGCCTATCACCGCCACCCCGAAAGACGGATGATCCACATAGGCATCCCCGCTCAGGAGAATGATGTCGGCCTGCTCCCAGCCCCGCTTCTCCATTTCCTTTTTGGAAACCGGAAGCCAGGCCTCAAGGGGAATTCTGTCGGGGTCGATGGGTTGCAACATAAAAGCGGATAACAAAAAGAGGCATCTCTCCGAGATGCCTCCCCAATCAAAAACTATGAAAAACTCTATTGAGAGGTTTTTTTAACTTTCGGCGGGAACTACCGATACGGACGGACGACCCGACAGACGGTTTTTCTTGAAGGCTACCGTGCCGTTGACCAATGCGAAAAGCGTGTGGTCTTTGCCCATACCTACGTGAGCACCCGGGTGGTATTTGGTGCCGCGCTGGCGAACGATGATGTTGCCCGCAACTACACTTTCACCACCGAATATCTTAACGCCCAAGCGTTTGCTTTCAGATTCACGACCGTTGTCCGAACTGCTGACCCCTTTTTTGTGTGCCATTGTCTTCTATTATTAGATGGTTCGTACTATGTTAAGCGATTTTCTCGATTTGGATTTGCGTGAGATCGGCACGGAAACCCGTCTGCTTCTGGTATCCTTTTCTTCTTTTCTTCTTGAAAACGATAACCTTGTCACCTCTCAGGTGCGACAGAACCTTGGCGGAAACCTTGGCGCCGTTCACTACGGGCGTACCCACTTCCACCTTGCCGTTATTGTCTTTCAACAAAACCTTGTCGAATTCTACTTGCTCGCCTTCTTTGGCTTCCAACCGGTTTACGATAACTTTCTGGTTCTCTTCAACCTTTACCTGCATACCGGCTATTTCAACGATAGCGTACATAACAAATGTTTTTCTGCAATTGGGGCGCAAAGATAGACAAGTTTTTTGAATTTGCCTAAATTTTCGGTGATGAATTTGCGGAAATCGGCTAATATTAAGATTTTCAGTATATCCACAAATCCCAAATTGTTAATATGTGGTTGATAAGTCGGTTAAACGTTCTCCGAAGTTTGTGTTTTAGCGCAAATGTCGTACCTTTGTCGCCCCGTTTCGGTCAACGCAAGTTCCGAAGCGGAAATGGTGCATGTAGCTCAGCTGGTTAGAGCATCGGATTGTGGTTCCGAGGGTCGTGGGTTCGAATCCCATCTTGCACCCGCAAGAGAATGTCAGGTTATCGGGCATTCTCTTTTTTTATATGGAAAAATATACCCTGCGATACCGTTGGTTGGACTTCCGTCACACCTTGAAAGAATACCGTTTGGCGTTGACAAGGTTGAAGTGGCGGCATGAACCCGCACCCGTAAAGGGCGCCGATGCCGTTGTGTGCGTGGATGGCCGTCAATATCACGGAGGTCTCTGCGACCGACTCAAGGGCATCATCACACTTTACGCCTACTGCAAGCAACGGGGCTTGGGTTTCCGCATCAGGCATGACCATCCCTTTCCGCTCGAAGACTATTTGATACCCACCTCCTACGATTGGCTGCTCAAACCCGGGGAATGGACCACCAATATCCGCTATTGCCGATTTTTTCACATGCGCGGCGAAAATTTGGCCGTAAGGCTCAGGAAACTCCATACCGCCAAGCAGATACACTACAGTGGCAATCGCAACTGCCTGCATATTCTCAACACAGACAAGGGCACAGACTA
>CAMWQD010000063.1 GCA_947176325.1 uncultured Bacteroidales bacterium
CCATCAACCGCGTTACCAAGGTAACCAAGGGTGGCCGTACGTTCAGTTTCTCGGCTATTGTAGTGGTCGGAAACGGCAACGGTGTAGTCGGCTATGGCCTGGGCAAAGCCAAGGAAGTTCAGGCGGCTATCCAAAAAGGTTTGGACGACGCCAAGAAGAACCTCATCAAGGTTCCCGTTCTCAAGGGTACCATTCCCCACGAACAATACGGCAAATACAGCGGTGCCAATGTTTTCCTCAAGCCTGCCGCTCCCGGTACCGGTGTAATCGCCGGTGGTGCTATGCGTGCCGTGTTGGAAAGCGTAGGTGTACGCGACGTGTTGGCCAAGTCGAAAGGTTCGTCCAACCCCCACTCGGTGGTAAAAGCCACCATTCAGGCTCTCTCGCAAATGCGCGATCCGTATACGGTTGCCCAGTTGCGCGGCGTTGAGTTGGACAAAGTGTTTAACGGTTAATCCTTAAGTAAGGAGATTTAGCACTATGGAAAAGAAGGTAAAACTGACCCAGATAAAGAGCGGCATCGATCGTCCTTTGAGTCAAAAACAAACGCTTAAGTCCTTGCGCTTAGGCCGTATCGGCAAGATGTCCGAATTCACGCTGAATCCTCAGGTGGAAGGTATGATTGCCAAAGTCAGCCACTTGATTAAGGTGGAGGAACTCTAATCCTATTTATTAACACAGAGAAAAAGACTAGAAGATATGGACTTATCTAATCTGAAACCCGCCGAAGGTTCGGTCAAGACCAACAAACGTTTGGGTCGCGGTTACGGCTCGGGTCACGGGCAGACGGCCGGCAGAGGCCACAAGGGTGCCCAATCCCGCTCCGGCTACAGCCGTAAAATCGGTTTTGAAGGCGGTCAGATGCCCCTCTACAGACGTGTTCCCAAAACCGGTTTCAAGAACATCAACCGTGTGGAATATACCGGTATCAATTTGGATACGCTCGAAAAATTGGCCACTGAAAAGGGTTTGAAGGAAATCGGCGTAGACGTTTTGGTACAGCATGGGTTTGCCGCCAAACGGGATCTCATCAAGATTCTGGGCCGTGGCGAATTGAACGCCGCCGTCACCGTAACGGCGCACGCTTTCTCGGCCAAAGCCAAGGAAGCTATCGAAGCCAAGGGTGGAAAGGCGGTTCAAATCGTCCGCAAAGCGCAAGCCTAAGAGTGGTAACCCCGATATAGACAACGATGAAAAGATTTATAGAAACGCTCAAAAACATTTGGAAGATAGAGGAATTGCGCAAGCGCATCCTCTACACGTTGGGTATTATCATCATCTATCGTGTAGGTTCCTTTATCGTGTTGCCGGGTGTGGATCCTTCCCAATTGGAAGCCCTGCAACGGCAGACCAGCGACGGCCTGTTGGGCTTGTTGAACATGTTTTCGGGTGGTGCGTTCTCCAATGCCTCCATTTTTGCCTTGGGTATCATGCCCTACATCTCGGCCTCCATCATCATCCAACTTTTCGGAATGGCTATCCCCTATTTCCAGAAGTTGCAGAAAGAGGGCGAGAGCGGACGTAAGAAAATGAACCAGATTACCCGTTGGCTCACCATTGCGGTTACCGCTTTGCAGGCTCCCGCCTACCTCACCAACCTGGTATCGCAACTCCCCTCGACGGCTTTCATTCCTTTCGACGGCAGCCACCCCGGGGTGTTCTTCTGGTTTTCGTCGTCCGTCATCCTCACCGCAGGCACCTTGTTCGTGATGTGGCTGGGTGAGAAGATTACCGACAAAGGCATCGGAAACGGTATTTCTCTCATCATTATGATCGGTATCATCGCCCGTCTTCCCTTTGCGCTCTTCGGCGAATTCGTTTCGCGTCTCGAACAGCAAGGCGGCGGTCTGGTGGTGTTCCTGCTCGAACTGGTAGTTTTGATTGTGGTGATTTTCCTCTGCATCCTCTTGGTGCAGGGCACGCGCCGCATCCCCGTGCAATATGCCAAACGCATCGTGGGCAACAAACAATACGGCGGTGTTCGTCAGTACCTGCCGATGAAGGTGAATGCGGCCGGTGTAATGCCCATCATCTTCGCGCAGGCTATCATGTTCATTCCCGTCACCATTGCGGGCTTCGCTTCTCCCGAATCGGTCAACTCCGGTTTCTGGAGATCCTTCATGGACTTCAACAGTTTTTGGTACAACCTCGTCTTTGCCCTGCTCATCATCGCCTTCACGTATTTCTATACCGCGGTGACGATGAACTCGCAGCAGATAGCCGACGACCTCAAGCGTAACAACGGCTTCATTCCCGGTGTAAAACCCGGCAAGAAGACCATGGAGTTCATCGATGACGTGATTTCGCGCATCACCCTTCCCGGCTCCATTTTCCTGGCTTTCGTGGCCATTCTGCCCGCCATTGTACGTTTGTTCGGCGTGAGCACGCAGTTTGCCCAATTCTACGGCGGCACCTCGCTGTTGATTATGGTGGGCGTAATTTTGGACACCCTGCAACAGATAGAAAGCCACTTGTTGATGCGTCACTACGACGGTCTCACCAAGAGTGGCCGCATCAAGGGTCGCTCGGGAGGAGCCTACGGCATTGCTTAGTTGGTTAAAAAAAATGACGCCGAGGATTTACACGCCGGAAGAAATCGCCAAAATCCGTGTCAGCTCGCTCCTTGTAGCCGATACGCTGGCCGAAATGGCAAAGATGATTGCTCCCGGCGTGTCTACCTTGGAATTGGATAGAAAAGCGGAAGAATTCATCCGCGCGCAGGGCGGCCGACCTGCCTGCAAGGGGTTCGAGGGATTTCCCTTCACCCTCTGCGTTTCGGTCAACGAATTCGTGGTTCACGGCTTTCCTTCCGAAAGGAAACTCAAGGAAGGCGACATTGTGTCGGTGGACTGCGTGGTGGAAAAAGACGGTTATTACGGCGATTCGGCCTACACCTTTGCGGTGGGACAGATAGAAGAGCCTGTGAGAAACCTCTTGGAAGACACCAAAGCCTCGCTCTACAAAGGCATCGAGCAAGTGAGGGCGGGCAACCGCGTCGGAGATATAGGCTATGCGGTGCAGACCTATACCGAAAGCCGGGGCTACGGCGTGGTGCGGGAGTTGTGCGGTCACGGTGTGGGCGCGCACATGCACGAGAAACCCGATGTGCTCAACTACGGGCGCCGGGGTTCGGGCGTGCAGCTCAAGGCGGGCATGGTGATTGCGGTGGAACCCATGATTACTTTGGGAAAACGCAACATCGGCATCGCCGAAAACGAATGGGAAGTGTTTACGTTAGACCACAAGCCGGCGGCACACTTCGAACACAGCATGGCTGTGACGGGCGAGGGGGCCGATATCCTCTCGAGTTTTGAAAAAGTAGAACAAATAATTAAGAACAAGTAAGATATGTCGAAACAACAGTCCATACAACAAGACGGAACCGTTGTGGAGTCTTTGGGAAACGCCATGTTCCGTGTGGAATTGGAAAACGGACACGTTGTGATTGCCCATATCTCCGGAAAAATGCGCCTGCATTACATCAAGATTCTGCCCGGCGACCGCGTCCAATTGGAGATGTCGCCCTACGATTTGACGAAAGCACGCATCGTTTTCCGATATAAATAGTATATTTGCAAATTTGCGAAACTTAATAAAGCAGACCGATGAAAGTAAGACCTTCTGTCAAGAAAAGATCGCCCGAGTGCAAGATTGTGAAGCGCAAAGGGGTGATTTATGTGATTAACAAGAAGAACCCCAAGTACAAAATGCGTCAGGGTTGATCTTGTAACGGATTTTAGAATTACTAAACAAAGATAATACATGGCACGTATTGCAGGTATCGATTTACCCAAGAACAAAAGGGGGGAAGTAGGCTTGACCTACATTTACGGTATCGGAAGGAGCACCGCCCGCAAGATTCTGGCGGCTTCCGATATTTCGTACGACAAGAAAGTGGAAGAATGGAACGACGACGAATTGGCTAAGATTCGTACTTATATCGGCGACAACCTCAAGGTGGAAGGTGCGCTTCGTTCCGAGGTGCAGACCAATATCAAGCGTTTGATGGATATCGGTTGCTACAGAGGCATCCGTCACCGTCTGGGCTTGCCTTTGAGGGGTCAGAGCACCAAGAACAACGCCCGTACCCGTAAAGGCCGCAAGAAGACCGTCGCCAACAAGAAGAAGGCGCCTAAGGGCTAATTCCTGAACTTCTTGCGCTTATTTTTTGCTAAAACAATTATTCATTTATACAAAACATGGCAAAAGTTGCTAACACTGGCGGAAAAAACGCCAAGACTGCAAAGAAGAAAGTGGTAAAAGTGGAGCCGCAAGGCAAGGCTTTCATCTTTGCTTCATTCAACAATGTGATCATCTCGCTCACCAACAACGCAGGTCAGGTTATCTCGTGGGCGTCGGCCGGTAAAATGGGTTTCAAGGGTTCCAAGAAGAACACTCCCTATGCCGCTCAAATGGCCGCTACCGATTGTGCCAAAGTAGCCTACGATTTGGGATTGCGCAAAGTGAAAGTTTATGTCAAAGGACCGGGCTCGGGTCGTGAATCGGCTATCCGCACCATTCATGGTTCGGGTATCGAAGTAACCGAGATTGTGGACGTTACTCCCCTGCCCCACAACGGTTGCCGTCCTCCCAAGAGAAGAAGAGTTTAATTTAGTTTTACGCATCAAAAGTTTAGAACAAAATGGCAAGATATACCGGTCCCAAATCCAAGATTGCAAGAAAGTTCCAAGAACCTATCTTTGGAGCCGACAAGGCGTTGGAAAAGAAAAAATACGCCCCCGGTCAGCACGGTCAGAACAAACGTCGGGCCAAACTTTCCGAATACGGCACCCAGTTGCAAGAAAAACAGAAAGCCAAATATACCTACGGTATTTTGGAACGTCAGTTCCGCAAGATTTTCGCCCAGGCCTCGCGTAAGTCGGGTATCACCGGCGAAAACCTTTTGCAGTTGCTGGAATCGCGTCTGGACAACGTGGTTTTCCGTATGGGCATCGCTCCTACCCGCAGCGCGGCCCGTCAGTTGGTCAACCACCGTCACATTACGGTGAACGGCAACGTGGTGGGTATTCCTTCCTACCAATTGCGTCCGGGCGACATCGTGGAGGTTCGCGAAAGATCCAAATCGTTGGAAGTGATCGTAACCTCGCTCGAAGGCCGTTCGCATCCCTACAACTGGATTGAATGGGACAACAAGAGCCTGAGCGGTAAATTCCTCGCTTATCCCGAACGCGAAAACATTCCCGAAAACATCAAGGAGCAACTCATTGTCGAATTGTACTCCAAGTAGTAGTTGAGGGAACGGGTTCAAATTATTAAAAACAGACACTAATGGCTATTTTAGCTTTTCAAAAACCGGATAATGTAAACGTGCTTAGCTTGGACGACAAGAAAGGCGTATTTGAAGTGCGCCCCTTGGAGCCCGGTTACTCGGTTACTATCGGAAATGCCTTGCGCCGGATTCTGCTCTCTTCGTTGGAGGGATTCGCCATCACTTCCGTAAAGATCGAGGGAGTTGACCACGAATTTGCATCCATCAAGGGAGTTATCGAAGATGTGACGAACATCGTGCTCAACCTGAAGCAGATTCGCTTCAAGCAGCAAATCAAGAACGTCGACCACGAACAGATTCACCTGACCATTTCGGGCAAGGACGTGTTCAAGGCCGGCGACCTCGACAATGCCTTGAACGGATTTCAGGTGCTCAACCCCGAATTCGAGATCTGCCACATGGAACCGAGCGTGAAGCTGTCGATGGATTTCACTATCGACAAGGGCCGCGGCTGGGTTCCCGCCGAGGAGAACAAAACGCCCAACGCGCCTATCGGCACCATCGCCATCGACTCCATTCACACCCCTATCAAGAACGTTCACTACGAAACCGAAAACTTCCGTGTGGAACAGAAGACCGACTACGAGAAGTTGATTCTGACGATTCTTACCGACGGGTCGATTGCGCCTAAGGAAGCGTTGAAGGAAGCGGCGAAGATTCTCATCCAGCACTTCATGCTTTTCTCGGACGAGAAGATTTCGTTGGACGAAACCAAGGAAGTGGCCGAGGAGGACGATTTTGACGAAGACGATTTGCACATGCGTCAGTTGCTCAACACCAAGCTCACCGATATGGAACTGTCGGTGCGGGCGTTGAACTGCCTCAAGGCCGCCGAAGTGGATACGCTCGGCGAACTGGTCGCCTTCCCCAAGTCCGACTTGCTTAAATTCCGCAATTTCGGCAAGAAATCGCTGACGGAACTGGAGAATTTGGTCAAGTCCAAGAACTTGGATTTCGGCATGAACGTGGCCAAATACAAATTGAATAAATCGGAAAAAGACGAAGAATAATTACGACCATGAGACACGGAAAAAAATTCAACAAACTCAGCAGAACGCATGCCCACAGACGCCAGTTGTTGTCGAACATGGCTTCTTCGCTTATTCTGCATAAAAAGATCAATACCACTTTGGCCAAGGCGAAAGCTCTGCGTGTTTATGTAGAACCGCTGCTCAACAAGGCCAAGGAAGACACCACGCACTCGCGCCGCGTTGTTTTCAGCTACCTGCAAAACAAAGAGGCCGTAACCGAGCTTTTCCGCGAAATTTCGCAGAAAATTGCCCAACGTCCCGGCGGCTACACCCGTATTCTCAAAACGGGCTACCGTGTGGGTGACAATGCCGAAATGGCCATTATCGAGTTGGTGGACTACAGCTTGAATCCCGGCACGAAAGGCAAGGAAACCAAAGCCAAGAGCACGCGCCGCGGCGGTAAGAAAGCCACGGCTGCCAAAACCGAAGAAACGGTTGCGGAAGCTCCTGCTGCGGAAGAGCCCAAAGCTGAATAAAGCGCCTGGCTGAATAAGCCTGTCGACTGGCTTAAAAAGAAAAAGGGAAAGACTATCGT
>CAMWQD010000064.1 GCA_947176325.1 uncultured Bacteroidales bacterium
AAATTTAAAAGGTTAATAATAGTTGTTAAAGAGGGTTCACCCCTCTTCAAGGCTCACAAATATACGATATTCTTCTTAATCTGTTCCACGATATAATGCACATCCTCGTCGGTGACCCACGGGCCCGACGGCAAACAGATACCTTCCTTGAAAAGTTTCTCGCTCACACCGTTCACATACACCGGATTGGAGGCATATACCGGCTGGCGGTGCATAGGCTTCCAAAGCGGACGTGCTTCGATGTTTGCCGCGTCGAGAGCCATACGCAGGGCTTCCACATTCGTATTCGGTTGGCAATCGGTGGTGGCCGAACCGGCAAGATGCGTAACACCCGCCGCTCCTCCAACAGCATTTTTAATCACTTCTTTATAGGCGTTCTCCTGTCCTTTCACCCTTAATTCGGGCGAGAGGGTGGCGGTGCAAAGCCAGTAATTGGAATCGAAACGCGGAGAGGGGGCTTCGTGCAGTCGTACACCCTCCGTGCCGGCCAATAATTCACGGTAAAGAGCCTGTATGTGCTTGTGGTGGCCGATGTGTTCCTCCAGCACGGTCATCTGTCCGCGGCCTATGCCGGCGCAGATATTGCTCATGCGGTAGTTGTAGCCGATGTGTTCGTGTTGGTAGTAGGGATACGACTCGCGTGCCTGGGTGGCGAAAAAGAGTATCCGGCGGCCGGCCTCGTCGTCGGGACATATCAAGGCTCCGCCGCCCGAAGTGGTAATCATCTTATTTCCATTGAAAGACAATACACCGTAATGGCCGAAAGTGCCCAACACCCGCCCGTCGAAACGGGAGCCGAAACCTTCGGCTGCGTCTTCGATAACGGGAATATCGTATTTGGCGGCCACCTCAAGGATGCGGTCTATTTGGTAAGGCATTCCGTAGAGCGCCACAGGAAGAATGGCTTTGGGTTTGCGCCCTGTTTTTGTCATGCGGTCGGCAATGGCCTTGTCGAGCAAATCGGGATCCATATTCCATGTGTCCGGCTCGGAATCCACAAACACGGGAACGGCACCGAGATAGGCCACGGGGTGCGCCGAAGCGCAAAAGGTGAAACTCTGCACCATAACTTCGTCGCCGGGCTTCACACCGCAGGCAATCAAGGCCAGATGCACGGCTGCCGTGCCCGAGGACAAAGCCACCACACGCTTTTGAAGAGCCGTTGTTTCGCAGTGATTCACGAACCCTTCCAAATCCTTTTCGAAACCGTCCACATTGGGGCCGAGAGGCACCACCCAGTTGTCGTCGAAAGCCTTTTGGATAAACGCCATTTCCTTGCCCGACATGTGAGCCAAACAAAGCAAAATCCTTTTCTGCATTTTCTTCGGTTTATTTCGGAAAATCCAATGTTTTTCCTGTCAATGTGCAATATAAAATCTTCACATCGAGCCACAAGCTCCAATTTTCCAGATAGGCGAGGTTGATGCGTACCTTATCGGGAAAAATCACGCGGTCGTTATATTCTATCGGATTTTCTTGCAGCGCCAGCAATTCTTCTTCATTGCGGTATTTGAGGCTCGCCGCTCCGGTGATGCCGGGTTTGAGCTTCAAAATCCCACGGTCTTTTCCCTCCAATTTGTCGGCATAGCCGGGCACATCGGGACGGGGGCCCACCAAACTCATATCCCCTTTCAAGACATTCCACAATTCGGGCAACTCGTCGAGTTTGTATCTGCGCAACACATTTCCCAGCGGCGTGATGCGGCTCTCTCCTTTCACCGAAACACTGGAGCCGGAATGCACAGGCACCATGCTCCGGAATTTATACATAGTGAAGCCTTCGCCTCCTTGTCCGATGCGGGTTTGCTTGAAGATGACCCCTCCCCCCGGCATCCTGACTTTTATAAGCAGAGCGATAATCGCCAATATCGGCGAAAGAACGAGCAGACCGAAAAGCGCGATGAGTTTATCGAGAAGATATTTCGTGCGCATAAAGTATCGCGTGCGTAAAAAAGAGGCGCGGCATTTTATGCCGCGCCTCTACGACTTTTTCTTTTTTCTACCGAATGGCATTCTGGAATTCGGCGTCTTCACGCAGAACCATGAATTCCACATCCTTGCGGGCTTGGTTTTTCAAAGCGGGCTTTTCCGCAACCGCCTTGTTGAGATGTTGGATAACCTCGGCCTTGTTGCCTTCGCGGGCGGCGCATACCGCCAACAGATAGTAGGCATCGGCGTCCATAAGGCTGTCCATGCAGTTGAGCGTGGCTTTGGCCGCGGCAACATCCCCGTTCATCAACTGACCCAAGGCCAGGTTGTAAACGCATTTCTCACCGCCCATGGCGCTCACCGCCTTGCCGTATTCACCGTCTTTGATGTTGAGCATACCCATATTGAAAGCAGCTTCGGGATTGCCCGTGGCAATGGAGTTCTCGAAGTGCGTGCGGGCGTTCTCGAAATCGCTGTTGGCAATGGCGAGGGCACCCATATTGTTGAGCACGTGGCCTTCGCCGGGTTGCAGGCCGTTGGCCGCATCAAGCAGGCTCTGCGCCGAAGCGTAGTCTTGCTTTTCGATATAGAGGGCGGCGGCATTGTTGAATCCGCGGAAATCTTCGGGATAAACCTCGGTGGCCGACAGATAAATCTTGAGTTGGTTGTCTTTGTCTTCGGTCAACGTGGCCGCATAGAGCAATTCTTCCAATTTAAGCGCGGAAGGTTCGGTGAGCGAAAGTTCGGCGATTTCCTCATCGGTTTTCTTGGGTTCGAGGAAGTCTACCTTGATTTCGGCTCTACGCAGCGGAGGCAGGATATTGTCTTCGATTTCCTTGTAGATAACCGTCATGTTGCGGATTTCCTGTTCGCGGGCCTCACGGTCTTTGTGCGAGGAAATCACGTTGATGATGGTGTTTTTGTCGGCGATGTTCGAAGCGCGCAGGTCGGCGATGAACTTATCCCAATCTTCACCCATGGATTGAACCTCGGGCTTGATGTCCTGCTTGATGGAGGCGGGTTTCACCTTCAACTTCTTCGCCAAAGCCTTCACCGCCTTGTCGTAGGCCGAGCTGAAGTATTTTTCGCTGGTCTTGGCACGGTTGTCGGAAAGGTTTTGGTTGCGGCTTTCCTCGCCTTCGGGCGAAGCCCATGCGCGGATATTCACCGCCTTCATTTCCATGCCCGTGTTGAAGAGGCTGTCCAAAGTCTTGATGGAAGCCTTGGCCTCGGGCGTTTTGTTGAGGGGCAGGTTCCAATTGAGGTTGTAGGTATCCACCAAATAGTAAATCAAAGCCGTGTGGGGAATCACGGTTTCCTTTTCGTATTTGTCGGGAGCGATAGCCACCTTGGAGTGGTTCTTGTCGATGCGGGTGGAGGTAACGACCATACCCGGCGCCATGCTGCGTTCACCGAGAGGCACATTGCCTTTCACACCCTCGGCCTGCGTACGGTTGGCAACTTCCATGCCGGCGGCTTTCTTTTCGGCATAGCCCACGGGGTTCACCACCAACTGGCATTCTTCCATTTGGGGAACGAAAGCCACTTCGTCCGAATACGAGAACTTTCCGCCCGTCTTGTTGTTAATCATCGTGCCCTGTCCCTGCGTCTTGAGACCGCGCAGAATAAAAGGCTTGAGCTCGGTTTGACCGCCCTCATACTTGAGCACCGGTTGGAATACCACCACGGCGTTCACCCAAAAATACTTTTGGGGAATGGTGCCTTCTACCGACACTTTCACCTTATCGCCGTGCATTTCGAGCGGGTTCGGCTTCACTTCATACTTGACGGTGGCGTGGTTCTTTGCCATGTTCTTGAGGCTCTCGCAAGAGGAGAACATCATTCCCAAAGCGAGAACGGCCGAAACGCCAAGGATTTGCACTTTCTTCATCATACTATGCTGTTTTTATTTTTTGCAATAACACAAACTGCAAATGTAGTAAATTTCACTTGAATATTTTTTGCCTTTTGGCAAGATAGGCCTGCAACACCGGCACAAAACCCTCTGCAATATCAGCATCCACGAAATCAATACGATACTGCGCACAACGGTCTTCCAACTGCCGGAGGTAGGCACGGTAGCGTTCCCGATAGGTCTGTTGATATTGCGCGGGGCTCAGCTTCACCTCTTTTCCGCTCTCCATATCCACCAGACAACAGTGTCGTGCCGAAAAATCCAGTTCCTGTTCGTGTTTCTTGTCGGAAACGTGAAACAAAATCACTTCGTTTTCGTGATAGCGAAGGTGTTGAAGCGCATCGAACAAGGCTTCGGGTTCATTCTCGCCGTCGAACATATCGCTGAAGAGAATTATAAGGGAACGTTTGTGGATTTGCTCGGCGGCGGCATGCAGCATCTCCACGATGTCCGAGCCTTTTCCCAAGGGCGGATTTCGCCGCGAAGCCTCCATCCTGCGTTCCAATTCGCCCAAGAGATGTTTGAGGTGGGAGGGAGTGGATTTGACATCGGAAGCGTATTTGTCGTGGGCGGAGATGAAGCGCAGACCCACCGCATCGCGTTGTTTCACAAGGAGCGTGGCCAGGCAGGCGGCGGCGCAAACCGCAAAAGACATTTTATCAGAAAAGAACATAGACGAGGACGCATCTATGAGGATATGGCAACGCAGATTGGTTTCTTCCTGAAATTTCTTGATATAGAGGCGGTCTGTGCGACCGTAGAGTTTCCAATCGATATGGCGGACACTCTCGCCGGGATTGTATTGACGGTGTTCGGCGAACTCCACCGAAAAACCATGAAAGGGGCTTTTGTGCAAGCCTGTGATAAAGCCCTCCACCACTTGGGAGGCAAACAGCTCCAAAGAGGCGAAGGGCTCGGATATTTGTCTATAAAAAGACTCTGACATTCAGGGGTTAGACTACAGAATGGCGTCGAGTTTCTTTCTCAAGTCACCTTCGGGAATGCTGCCCACGTGTTTGTCTACCACTTCTCCGTTCTTGAAGAAAATCAAGGCGGGAATGTTGCGTACCTTGTTCTGTCTGGTGATTTCGGGGCAGGAATCCACGTCCACTTTGCCGATGAGGATCTTACCGGCGTATTCTTCGGCCAGTTTCTCCACAACGGGAGCCAAAGCGTTGCAAGGACCGCACCATGCGGCGCCGAAATCCACCATTACGGGCGTGGAGGATTTCAAAACCAATTCTTCGTAATTGGCATCGGTGATAGTTGTTGCCATGATACAAATGTTTTTATGTTTATACTGCGTTTTGGGTTTTAACAAGGGCGAATTTACGCAAAAAACACATACGGAAAAAGGACAAGCCTCCCGAAGGAAACTTGCCCTTTTTTTCGAGCCGGCTTGCAACCGGCAGGGTCTTCATCGGAATTAGGCACCCAGATGCAGACGACGGAAAGCCACCACCGCGGCATCGCCGTTTTGCTTCACATAGTCGCCCACCGTGAGCTTGCTGTCCATGATGTATTCCTGGAACAACAAGGTGTTTTCCTTGTAGAACTTCTCGATGCGGCCTTTGACGATGTTGTCCAGCATCGCTTCGGGAATGTTGCCGGCTTTTTCGGCCGATACGGTAGCGATGATTTCGCGGGCCTGCTTGGCCTGTTCGGGCGTAAGCCAACCCTTGGCCGTGTTCGATTCGATGTGTTCTTCCGAATCCACGTGTGCGGGATTGATGCCGGCTTTCGACAAAGCATTGTCCACAGCCTTTTGAATCTGCTCCTGCTTGGTCTTTTCGCGGGCCACCGACTTTTCGGTTTCGATAGTGGCGGCGGGCACCGATTCCTTGTCGAGGGCTACGGGATTCATGGCAGCCACCTGCATGGCTACATTGTGTCCCACTTCATCCTTGGCCGAAGCCTTGTCGAAACCTACCAACGTGGCAAGTTTGTTGCCGTTGTGGTTGTAGGCGCAAACCATACCCGCTTCGATGAACTCATAGCCGGGGATTTCCATTTTTTCGCCGATTTTACCCACCAAGTCGGTGATGTGATCGGCTACGGTGCGGCCATCCACGTCCAAAGTCTTCACTTCGTCGGCGGTCTTCACCTTCTTGGCGAGAGCCAATTCGGCCATTTTGCGTACCAAGCCCGTGAATTCATCGTTCTTGGCAACAAAGTCGGTTTCGCAGCTGAGGCTTACGATGCAACCGAAAGTCTTGTCGGCGTTCACCTGAGCCCAAACCATACCTTCTTTCGCTTCCTTGTCGGCACGGTTGGCGGCCACTTTCTGACCCTTCTTGCGCAGGAATTCAACCGCTTTTTCAAAATCGCCGTCGCATTCGGTAAGGGCCTTCTTGCAGTCCATCATACCGGCGCCGGTCATTTGTCTCAATTTATTTACTTCTGAAGCTGTAATAGCCATTGTTCTAAGTGTTAGTTTGTTTACTTCTTGGAAACTTTCTTGGTGGCGGGAACAGCCTTGCGGGGACGACGGGCGCGGCCTTCCTCTCCGTTTTCGCCACGCTTGCGGTTCTTTTCGCTACCGCCTTCGTTTTCTTCCTCGTCCATACCGTCTACGGCAAGTTTCTCTTCGCCTTCGGCAACCTCTTCTTCGTCCTTCTGGTCTTTGTCGAGCTTGCGTTCGGTGAGGCCTTCCTCAATGGCGTTCACCACTTGTTCCACGATGAGGGCGATGGATTTGGAGGCATCGTCGTTGGAGGGAATGATGAAATCCACCAAGTCGGGGTTGACGTTGGTGTCGACCATGGCGAATACGGGGATATTCAGACGACGGGCTTCGGCCACGGCGATGTGTTCTTTGTTGATGTCAACCACGAAAACGGCGGACGGAAGACGGCCGAGGTCTGCGATGGAACCGAGGTTCTTTTCGAGTTTTTCCTTTTCGCGGCTAATTTGCAGACGTTCGCGCTTGGAAAGGGTTTCGAACTGCTTGTCGTTCATCAAAC
>CAMWQD010000065.1 GCA_947176325.1 uncultured Bacteroidales bacterium
GCGAGCGCCGTATGCGATACGCTTTCCGTGTCGTCGGCCGGCAATCAGCTTCTCCCCACATACTCCCTCAACCCCGTTGACATTCACGCACGCCGTCTGACGGACGAGGAACGCCGCGCCTACTACCGCCTGGTGTATAACATCCGCCGCACCTATCCCTATGCGATTATGGCCCAGCGCCGCATGGAAACCTACAACGCCCTGCGCGCGGAGGGAATGCGCAAGAAAGACGACCGCAAATTCTTCAAGAACGAAGAAAAACAAATCCGCGAGGATTTTCTCAAAGACCTCAAGCACCTCACCAAAAGCCAGGGCGCCATTCTGCTGAAGCTGCTGGCGCGGCAGACCGACACCGCCGCCTATTTTCTGCTCAAGGATTTCCGTGGGGCGGCCCGTGCGGGGGCCTATCAGACCGTGGCCAAGCTGTGGGGTTTCGATTTGAAGCAAGGCTACGACCCGCAGGGCGCCGACCGCGATATAGAAACCATCGTGCGCATGATAGAAAGCGGCAGGCTCGCCCCGCTGCCTGTGTATAATAATACAAAAACCAAGTGAGACAACAAAGTTTTATCGAGTATGTGTGCGACCATATAGAGCGCATAGACCTGCGCGAAACGCATCTGTGCGTGGTGCTGCCCAATATGCGTCTGCAAAGGGTGTTGAGCGAGATGCTGATGACCCGCGCGGGCGAAGACGCACCCCGTTTCCTGCCGGTCTTCACCACCGTGAACCGTTTGGTGGAGGAGTTCTCGATGCTCCGCGCGGGCGATTCCACCGAATTGGCGGCCCTGCTCTACGAGGCCTATCGGGAGGCCTACCGAGACGAGAGCGAAGAAAACATCAAGACCCCCGACCAATTCTGGGACTGGGCCGAAATCCTGCTTTCCGACTTCAATCAAATTGACAACCAACTTGCTCCCGCCGACGAAATCCTGCACTATGTGGCCGAGGAGAAGCGCATCGCCAACTGGCATCTCAACCTCGACGAACACGTGGGGCAGTTGCAGAACCGCTATTTAGACTTCTACCGCAAGCTGTGGCCGATCTACGAAATCTTCACGCGCAAGCTTCTGGACAAAGGCTTGGCGTATACGGGGCTGGCGGGGCGCGAAGCGGCCCGCCAGCTTCCCGGCCTCTTGCAAAACGGCGAAATCCCCGCCCGCAACTTCTATCTGTTTGTGGGCCTCAACGCACTCACCAAGGCCGAAGAAAGCCTTATCAAGACCCTTGTGCACGCGGGCAAGGCCGAAGTGCTGTGGAACGCCGACGCCTATTACATGGAAAAAGACTCCCCGCAGGAAGCCGGCTTTTTCCTGCGCCGCTACCGCGAAGACAGCGACCTCAATCATCACCTTGGCGAAGACGACTGGAGCGACCGTCTGCGATGCCTTCCCTACCGCATCGTGCCTTGCGCCCAAAATACGGGGCAGGTGCAGATGGCGGCGAAACTCCTCAACACAGACCCCGACGCGCTGCACACGCTCATCGTGCTCAACGACGAGAGCCTTTTCGCACCCCTCATGAACGCCCTGCCCGAAAACCTGCCCTGCAACGTGAGCTTGGCGGGCAGTCTCACCGGCACGGCGGCGGGAACCCTGTTTTCCACGCTCGAACAGGCGCGCGAAAACGTATGGCAGAGCGGGGGCGCGCTCAAAGGCGACTACATGGTGGATCTGCTTCGCAATCCGCTCTTCACCTACGCCCTCGGCCTCAACAAAACCGCGCCCAAACTCATCAAGACGCTCTTGGACGGCCACCGCAACCGCTTTTCCAAAAAAGATTTCCTTGCGTATTTTCCCGAGGACGCTTTCACCGAACTCTGCGCGGCGTTCATCTTTGAAAACGCCGACGATACCGAAACAAGCCAGGCGGCGCCGTTTTTCGAGCGTCTGGCGCAACTTTGCGGGCGTTTGCTGCAACGGTTCAGGCAGGACGAGAATCACGGCCAGCAGAGCCTGTTTCCCGTGCCGGGGCGTCTGGCGCACAGTCCTTTCGAAATCCAGTATCTGTCGGAACTGCAACAGCAGTGTGAAAATCAGGCCGATATATTGGGGCGTTTTCCGCACGTGGCTTTCGGGGCGCTCACCTGCCGCAAAATCCTTTCGCAGTTGCTGGCCAACATCGGCATCACCTATACGGGCAATCCGCAGAACAGCGTCAACGTTACCGGAATGCTCGAGACGCGGGGCATGGCCTTCGACCATGTCATCATGCTGTCGATGAACGAGGGGGTTTTGCCGAGCGACACCCAGCGCGAGAGTTTTCTTTTGCAGAGCGTGAAGCTGCACTACCACCTGCCCGACAAGCGCGAGCAGACGGCTATGGAGGCGCATCATTTCTATTCGTTGTTGCAGAACTGCCGCCGGGCCACGTTGCTCTATCACGCTTCGCAGGACGCGGGCGGGGAGATGAGCCGTTTCCTGTTGCAGTTGCGGCACGAATCGCCGCAGAACGAGTTGCCGGCGCCCGCCTATCCGTTTGTGCTGTCTAATCCGCGTTATGCAGGTTTGGGGTCTTTTACGGTGGAGAAGACCGATGCGGTGTTGCAGGAGCTGCGGCATTGGCTTTCCTCGCACGCGCTTTCGTATTCTTCGCTCTACGAATATGCTTCCTGCCCCATGCGTTTCTACCGCAACCGCATTGCGGGCATCGACGAGCCGCCCCAAATGAGCGACGAAATGGACGTTGCCACAAAGGGCAATGTGTTCCATTCGGTGATGGAGATGTTTTTTAAAGAGCGGTTAAATTGTATTATTAATACAGCCGACGTAGACGAACTGCTGCGCCGCAAGGAAGATTTGGTGAAGCGGGCCTTGGCGCGCAACTTTCCGGGCGGCGAGTATGCCTATGGCGTGAACCGCCTGGCGTGGGAGGAGATTTTGATTTGGGTGGACCGCTATGCGGCTTTGTTGCGGGAGGAAGTGACGGGAGGCGAACTGCGGGTGCTGGCGTGCGAATATCGGTTCGACAGCGTGTTGCCGGAGGCCGTGGAGGGTTTGTCGGTGCGTCTGACGGGCTTTGCCGACCGTATCGATGTGTATAAGCCCCGTGGAGGCGAGGCGGTGCTGCGGATTGTGGACTACAAGACGGGGCGTTTGCGCAAGCTGGCGTTGGAGGGTTCGCTTTTGGAGAACGAGGATTTCTTGCGCAGCGACGACGGCAAGCAGGCGTTTCAGTTGCTGATGTATCTCTTTCTTTTTGCCAAAAACAGGCCGCAGTGGGTGCGGGGCGTGGATTTCGCGGGGGTGAAGGCTTGTATCTGTGCGTTGGGGAAAATGGCGGCCTTGGAGGGCGTGGAAAGTGGGGAGACGGGAGAGGTGGAAGACTTGGTGAAGGCTTGGCTCGCCGATATGCTCAACCCTTCCGTGCCCATCGCCTGCACCGACAACCCCGCCGAGTGCGAATACTGCCCCTACGCCCCCTTCTGCCAACCCACCGTCCCCAAGGAATAACCGCATTCATAGAACTTACTGTGTACACAGATTTGTACAAAATATTTGTATTTTGATGAAAAATAATTATATTTGTATCGACAAAAGACAATTATATGGAAACCTTATCTGTTAGAGAATACCGTAATACGCTTGCCGATTCGTTTACTCGGGCGGACAGGGGAGAGCGGGTGCTTATCCGTAGAAGAAACCAAATATATGCCTTGATTAGCGTCGGGCAGGAGGATTTGATGATAGGCCCGAAGCTGCAGGCGCGTATCGAGGAGGCGGAAAAGGCTTGCCGTGAGGGTCGGTGCGTGGCGTGCAGCACGAAAGAAGAGATTGAAAGCTACTTGAATTCCTTGTAATGTACGCCGTTAAATTCGATGCCACAGTCGAAAGGGTTATTTCGAAGTGGAAGAAATCCAATCCGATTCTTTTCAAAAAATTAGTCAAAATCATTGTGGCGATTGCCGAAGACCCCCGGAACGGAATCGGTCATCCAGAACCTTTGGTGGGAGGGGGTGGCATAACCTATTCCCGCCGCATCACCGCCCACGATAGGATTATCTACCGCATTCACGATGAAGAAGTATATGTGATTGTGGTGGATTTGGAAGGACACTACGGCGATAAGTAACCATCATGAACCTCACGCTATACAAAGCCAGTGCGGGGAGCGGCAAGACCTACACCCTCACCCAAGCCTACATCAAACAACTGCTGCAACCCGGCACCGAAGCCCGCAACATCCTTGCGATAACCTTCACCAACGCCGCCACAAGCGACATGAAACGCAAGATTGTGGAAGCCTTGGCCGAAAGCGCCCCCGAAAAACTCTCGCAAATCCTTCACCGCTACCACGAATTCTCGATAAAGACCATCGACAGCTTCGTGCAGAACATCATCAAACCCTTTGCCTTCGAACTCGGCCTGCCCCGCAACTACACCCCCCAGATAGAAGAAGACCTGCTGGCGCAGGACATCACCGCATTGCTGCTCGACCGCTTCGGACGCGAAGGCCACGAAGAACTCAGCCGCAACATACAGAACTTCTTGGCGCAGAGGGAACAGAACCAAAAAAGCCTCCGCATCGCCGACCGCATCACCGAAGTGGTGGAGATGCTTTTTCAGGAAAAGAGTCAGGCGGGCGTGGAGAAACTCTCCGCCCTCACCGACGCCGATTTCCGCCAGGCGACACAAAGCATGGAGAGCTTCTGCAAGAACGTGGAGAAAGCCGCCGCCGATGCGCTTCAACACGCCAAAACCCTGTTGCAGACCCACAACCTCACCGAAAAAGACTTTCACGAAGGCAAACGGGGCGTATACGCATGGTTCACGCTCCAAGCCCCGGACATCGAGAAATTCGCCGCCCCCGGCGCGTCGGTCTGCAAGAGCGTGGAAAAAGGCATCTTGAAGAAAGACAGCCCCCTTGCCTCCGAACTCGCAGACTGTTACGCCGCCCTCCGCCGCCCCGACTACGCCTCCTACTTCATTGTCAAGGAAGTGCAAGGCACGGTTCACGCGCTGGCCCTGCTGCGTCAGGCCCGCGAGATACTCCACGAGATAGAGGAGAAGACCTCCGACATCCCCCTTTCCGAATTCAACCGCAAGATAGACAAAGCCTTGAGAGAGGAAGGCAACGACTTCATCTTCGAACGCTGCGGCACCCGCTACCGCCACATCTTCATCGACGAGTTTCAAGACACCTCGCGCCTGCAATGGAAAAACCTCAAGCCCCTTGTGGTGAACAATCTCGCGCAGGGCTACGGCTGCCTCGTGGTGGGCGACGCCAAGCAATCGCTCTACCGCTTCCGCGCCGCCGACATGGAACAATTCGTAGACCTCTGCGCCGACACCCATTCAGACCCCGAACTGCGCGTGTCGGTACGCAGGCTCGAAAGCAACTGGCGCTCCGAAAAAGGCATCATCGCCTTCAACAACCTCTTCTATTCGTTCATTTTGGAGCATTTCGACTTTTCCCGCCCCGAGATTTATAAGGATCATGCCCAGTTCTACCGCACCCAAACCGAGGCCTTGCCCGAACAAGACCCGCAGGCGGTGCGTATCTGTTTGGTGAGGAATGTGGATAAGGAAGGGGCGCGAAACTTCTACGAAAGAATGCTGTTGAACGTGCTCTCCAAGCACCCCGCCGGCGACGTGGCGGTGTTGTGCCGCAGGAACGACGACTGCCGCGCCGTGGCCGATTTCCTTGTGGGGAAAGGCTACAAGGTCTCCACGCCCGATTCCCTCAAACTCTCCGCCCATGCGGGAGTGAAACTGCTGATTGCCAGCCTGCAATACATACACACGCGGCACAACTACTACCGCGAGGAAGTCTATGAGCTGGCGATGAGGTTGGGACTGTGGAAGGGGGGCGGCGGCGCGGACGCCCTCGATGCACCCCACGGCCTTGTCGCCGCCGCCCCCCCGCAAGCCGACCTCTACGACACCCTGCAAGCCGTGTTGCGCTTCTGGCACATGGACTGCGACGCCGACCAATACCTGCTGGCGTTTTTCGACCAAGTGCAGAAAAACCGCTTCGGCCGCATCGCCGATTTGGTGCGGTGGTATGAAGACTATGCCGAAAAGACCGCGCTTCAGGCGCAAGGGCAGGACGGCAGCGTAACGGTGATGAGCATCCACAAATCCAAAGGTTTGGAATTCAAGGTGGTGGTGATGCCCTATATAGGCGACACCGGGCTGAACCGCCAGCAACTCTTTTGGGTGGACGAAAACCTGCTTCCCCCCGAAGTGAAGCTTCCGGCGGCCTTGGTGCGCTACGCGGCCAAAACCCTCAAGAACACGCCCCTCAAAGGCGAAATCGCCGCCGAAAAGCAACGCATCGACCTCGACAACCTCAATGCCCTCTATGTGGCCACCACGCGCCCCTGCGAGAAACTCTACCTGTTCAACCACGTTAGGAAAGAAAGCGCCGCCGCACAGAGCGGTTTCGACACCAACCAAGCCATCGCCGCCTTTGCCGAAGCCTATCCCCAATATGTGGAATATGAGGAAGACGGCGCGGAATTGTGGGACGAAGAGGCCACGGAGACACCCGCCGCGCCCCTCCAAGACCCCGAGCCCCAAGACACGCCCGAACCCCTCGAAAGCCACCCTTGGCGCGACCGCATCCCCACTGCCCGCGTCGATTTGGCCGAAGAAAGCGAAGAACAGGCCTGGGGCAATTTCATTCACAAAACCCTCTCTTTCGCCGAGGACGGCACCGAAAACACACTCCACCGCGCCCTGCGCCGCAC
>CAMWQD010000066.1 GCA_947176325.1 uncultured Bacteroidales bacterium
TGGATTCGGCGGTCTACACGGTTAAGGACAGTGTTCCCGTAGTGCCGCCCGACCCCACCGCCATCGAAGGCACGGAGGAGAAGATTGAATTTACACTCACTCCCAACCCCAACCGGGGCGATTTCTATGTGGAGGTGCCCGAGGGCAGCCGCGTGGAAGTGTTTACATCGCGGGGCGCACTGCTTCAACGGCTCGAGAATGTGTCGGGCAAGCGCAACCTGCATGTGCAGGCCGCGGGCTTGTATATCGTGCGGGTGAGCGTGAACGGCAAGGCCGCCGTGAAACGGGTGATTGTTGAGTAACTATAACAGAAAAGAAAGATAAAAATGGATTTATCATTGATTTTTAACGTTCCGGGAAAACCGGGACTGTACAAACTGATTTCGCAAGGCAAGAATTCGGCTATCATGGAATCGCTTGCCGACAAGAAACGCGCCCCGTTCTTCGGTCTCGACAAAATGAGCTCGCTCGCGGAAATCGCCATTTATACCGAAGCCGAGGAAATGCCCCTGGCCGATGTATTCCGCGCCATTCACAAGAAAGAAAACGGCGGAGCCTGTCTCGGACACAAGGAAGACGCCAAGAAGGTGCGCGATTATTTTGCCGTGGTTCTGCCCACCTACGACCGCGAAAGAGTCTACGAATCGAATATCCGCAAGGTGCTGCAATGGTATAACCTCTTGCAGAAAGAAGGTTTGGTGGATCAGGAACTTTCCGAACGCGAAAAGGCGCGCGAGGAAGCCATAAAGGAACACGAGGCGGCGGAAGCCAAGGCCGCGGCCAAGACCGAGAAGGCCGAAAAGCCCGCCAAGGCCGAACCCAAGGCTGCGAAGGCTCCTGCCAAAGCCAAGGCCGAACCCAAAGCCGAGAAAGCCCCCGCCAAAGCCAAGGCCGAGCCTAAGGCCGAAAAGACTGCAAAAGCCCCCGCCAAGGCTAAGGCCGAACCCAAGGCCAAGACCGAAAAGGCCGCCAAACCCGCTGCGAAAGCAAAGAAATCGGCTGAATAAATTATGGCGGGAAAGAAATCGGCTCGGCATAATCGGCATATCCCCGAAAGCCTGCGCTCGTATATCACCGGCATTGTCGACATGAAGTCGTCGGGCAAGGCCTATATCCTGCCCGATGACAAGGAAATCGAGGATGTGTTTGTGGCGGCCAACAGTGTGGGACACGCCCTGCACGGCGACCACGTGCGCGTGTTGTTGTTTCCCTCCCGCGCGGGCCGTCGCATGGAGGGCCGCATTGTGGAGGTGCTGCACCGCAACAAGAAAAACATTGTGGGCACCATTGCCTTTTCGGGCAAATACGCCTTCCTGATTCCCGACAGCACCAACATCACCGTCAATATCTTGGTGCCGCGCGAAAACCTGCATCACGCGCAGGAGGGGCAGAAGGCCGTGGCGCGCATCACCGACTGGCCGGCGCATCTCAACAACCCCGTGGGCGAAATCGCCGCCGTGCTGGGCGAACCCGGCGACAACGACGTGGAGATGCAGTCCATTTTGGCCGAGTATAATTTTCCGCTCACCTATCCCAAGCAGGCCGAAAAGGAAGCCGCCTCCATGCGGAGCACCGTCACCGCCAAGGAACTTGCCCGCCGCCGCGATTTCCGCAACATCTACACCTGCACCATAGACCCCGCCGATGCCAAGGATTTCGACGACGCGCTTTCGTTCCGCCGTCTGCCTTCGGGGCGTCTCGAAGTGGGTGTGCATATCGCCGACGTGAGCCATTTTGTGAAAGAGGGCGGTGCGATTGAAAAGGAAGCCTACGAGCGCGCCACTTCGGTCTATTTGGTAGACCGCACCATCCCCATGCTCCCCGAAAGGCTCTGCAACGACCTATGCTCCCTCAAGCCGAACACCGACCGCTTCTGTTTCAGCGTGGTGTTCGAAATGGACGAGAACGCGCATATCCTCGACACATGGATAGGCAAGGGCGTGATTCACTCCAACCGCCGTTTCGCCTACGAACAGGCGCAGGAAATCATCGAGGCGGCAGGTTTGGCGCAGAACATTCCCGCCGCTCCCAAGAAACTCAAAACGCTTGGAAACAAGCAGGATATAGAAGCCGTCACCCAACTCTACAAGCTCTCCAAAATCCTGCGCGACAACCGTTTCAAAAAAGGCTCCATAAACTTCCGCTCGCAGGAGGTGCGTTTCCGTCTCGACCCCGAAACCGCCAAGCCTTTGGGCGTATATCTGAAAGAAAGCAAGGAAGCCAACCATCTTGTGGAGGAATTCATGTTGGCGGCCAACCGCCGCGTGGCCGAACACATAGGCAAGGAGTTGAAAAGGAAGCCTTTTGTGTATCGTGTGCACGACGAGCCCAACCCTCAGAAACTCAGCGATTTTTCGCGCTTCCTCAACAAATTGGGATATAAGCTCAACCTCAAGAGCCGCAGCGGTCTGGTCAAGTCTTTCAACGGACTTCTGCACGACATCGAGGGGCGTGCCGAGCAGAACATGATAGAGACCATTGCCGTGCGCACTATGGCCAAGGCCATTTACACAACGCAGAATATCGGCCACTATGGTCTTTCGTTTCCCTACTACACGCATTTCACCTCGCCTATCCGCCGCTATCCCGACCTCATGGTGCACCGCTTGCTCGAGCGCTATATGCAGGGCGGAAAGGGTGTGTCGGAAGCCGATTTGGAAGACAAATGCAAGCACAGCTCCGACATGGAGAAACGCGCCACCGAAGCCGAGCGCACCTCGGTGAAATACAAGCAGGCCGAATTTCTTGCCGACAAGATAGGGCAGATGTTCTACGGTTCGGTGTCGGGCGTGAGCAAGTGGGGAATTTACGTTTGTCTGGAGGAGAACTATTGCGAGGGAATGGTTCCCTTGCGCTCCCTCACCGACGACTATTATGAACTCGACGAAGAGAACTATCAGGTGGTGGGATTGCATTCTCACTATGTGTATAAACTCGGGCAGAGGGTGAGGATACAGGTCAAGGAAATAGATATGAACAAAAAACAGCTTACCTTCGCCTTCGCTCCCGAATCCATGCCGGTGGTGTCGCGGCAGTCCCGCAAATCCTCCGGCAAAAGAAAATAACGTTAAGCCTAAATTTTTACGAAAGTGCAGATAGAAGTTTTAAAATCAAAGATTCACCGCGCGGTGGTTACCTATGCCGACCTCAATTACGTAGGCAGCATCACTATCGACGAAGACTTGATGGACGCCGCCGGTTTGTGCGAGTGGGAACGTGTGCACATCTACGACATCAACAACGGAGAACGTTTTGATACATACGTAATTAAAGGTGAGCGCAAGAGCGGCACCATCGGCCTCAACGGAGCCGCCGCCCGCAAGGTGGCCGTGGGCGATTTGGTCATCATCGTCTCCTACGCCTCCATGACGCCCGAAGAAGCCCGCAGCCACAAGCCCACGGTGATTTTCCCCCAAGAAAACAGATTGTAATGACGTCCGCGCACGACAAGCCCCGCAAACTTTTGCGTCAGATACTGAAATTCGCCCTGTTTTTCGGCTTGGGCGTGTTCATCATCTGGCTTTTCCAAAGAAACCTCACGCCCGACGAGAAGACGCAGATTGCCGAGTCGCTCAAGGAGGCGAATTGGGGCATGGCCGTGCTGATTATCGTTTTCGGCGTGTTGAGCAATGTTTTCCGCACGCTCCGCTGGAATCTGCTTTTTCATCCTATGGGCTACCGCCCCCGTTTCGGCAACACGTTCATGAGCGTTTTGGTGGCCTATTTCGCCAATCTTGCCATTCCCCGCTTGGGAGAGGTGTTGCGTTGCACGTTCATGTACCGCTACGAGAAGGTGCCTGTGGAGAAATCGTTGGGCACTGTGGTTTCCGAGCGTGTCATAGACATACTCACCTTCCTGACGCTCTTTTTGGCGGCTTTCTTTATGGAATACCGTCATTTGCACGACTATGTTTCGGATATGTTCGCCCAAGGCATGGAAAGCCGGCGCGGTGTGATGTGGATAGCCGTGGCGGTGCTGGCAGCGGCGGTGTTGGTGCTTGTGGCGGTGACGGTATACTACCGCCGTCGGCGCAACAGTCTTCCCGAAGGGCATTGGATGAAGAAAATCGCCTCCGTTTTCGCAGGTTTCAGCGAAGGCATCATGTCGCTCAAACACGTGCGGCAGCCGTTTTGGTTCGCGTTCCACACGGTGGGCCTGTGGTTCTGCTATTGGATCATGCTCTACTTCGCCCTGCACAGTCTCGACGCGCTTTCCGGCACGGGAGGGGGCATTGCGTTGATAACCTTGGTGATGGGTACGGTGGGAAATATGATTACCCCGGGAGGCATCGGCCTCTATCCGGTTATTGTGTCCGAAACTTTATGGAATACCGTCATTTGCACGACTATGTGTCTAATATGTTCGCCCAAGGCATGGAAAGCCGGCGCGGTGTGATGTGGATAGCCGTGGCGGTGCTGGCAGCGGCGGTGTTGGTGCTTGTGGCGGTGACGGTATACTACCGCCGTCGGCGCAACAGTCTTCCCGAAGGGCATTGGATGAAGAAAATCGCCTCCGTTTTCGCAGGTTTCAGCGAAGGCATCATGTCGCTCAAACACGTGCGGCAGCCGTTTTGGTTCGCGTTCCACACGGTGGGCCTGTGGTTCTGCTATTGGATCATGCTCTACTTCGCCCTGCACAGTCTCGACGCGCTTTCCGGCACGGGAGGGGGCATTGCGTTGATAACCTTGGTGATGGGTACGGTGGGAAATATGATTACCCCGGGAGGCATCGGCCTCTATCCGGTTATTGTGTCCGAAACCTTGGTTCTGTTCGGCTTCCCGAAAGTGTTGGGATATACGGCGGGTTGGATTTCGTGGGGTACGCAGACGCTCGCCATCATCATCGGCGGCGTGGCCGCTCTCATTCTTCTTCCGTTGATGAATAAAGAGAGGAAGTAGCGTCGAAGTTTCGGTTCACCTCAAATCCCCGCGAAAAGGCCGTTTTCAGCCCTTTTTCGGCCACCACCTTGCGCATGGCTTCCTGATACTGCTTCTCGTCTATTTCCTCGCTCAGCGCGCGTGAAATCAAATTTTCGTCCACGCCTTTGGCGCGCAGGCCGTTGCGGATTTTGATACGCCCCCAGGCGTTCATGCGGAACTTTCCCCGCACATACGCCCGTGCAAACCGCTCCTCGTTCACGAAATTTTCCTCGCGCAACTGCTTCAGCACCGCTTCGCCCAAGGCGGCCGGGGCGCCCAGCATGCGCAACTTCATCCGCACCTCGCTCTCGGCACGTTCCTGATAGGCGCAATACCGCATCAACTTCTTGTATAGACTGTCGAAACTCTCCATAACGTTGTGGCTTCTAAAAAAAAGGCCGCCACATTCGTGGCGGCCTTTTTAACTTCATAAAAACCTATTACAGACCAAGTTTAGCCCTGATTTCGGCGGGAACGGCATCGATATTCACCATGATATCGAGCGTGTTGGCGCGGAAGAAAGGCTTGGACATATAGAGATAGCCCTTGTAGGGGTTGGAAACGTTCCACGAGTTCTTAATCTTGTAGTAAACGTTGCCGTTCTGGTCTTTGGCCATACCCACAAGATGCATGCCGTGGTCGTCGGTGGCGCTCCAGTTGTCGTAGTTCTTCTGACGGTCTTCCTGCGTGATTTTCTTTTCGGGAACGATACGTTCAAAGCTATACGCGCTCTTGCGCTTCTCCGACTGCGAGAGGGTTTCCCACTTGTCGCGGTCGGTGCCGCTCAGGTCGGGGTTCTCCATGTCGGGCATGATGGCCACGCCCTTCTTCCACGAGAAGCCGGGGTCGCTCACGTCGCCGCCCCATACCAAGGTATAACCGTTTTCAATAGCCGCATCCACCACCTGTTCGAATTCGTCGAGAGGCAGGTTGTAGACCATGCCGTGGTTCCAGTTGTCGGGCACGTCCATTTCAAATTCCTCATAGTAAGGATGATGCGTGTAGGAGCTGAATTTCACGAATTTCTTGGCATCCAAGCCCAATTCGTCGGCAAAGCTGCGGGGCGTGTATTCCTTGCCGCCGTAGGTAAAGGTTTCGGGATCTTCGCCTAAATAGGTATTCAAGATGGCTTTGTAGGCCGGTCTCCAGGCGGTGGTGAGCTTCTTGCCTTCCACCACGCCTTTGAGGAAGTTGGTGAGAACGGCATCCAACTCACTGTGGTCGTGGGCATCGGCGCCGTAGTGCAGACCGGTGAACACCTCTTCGGG
The DNA here is from genome assembly GCA_947176325.1 of uncultured Bacteroidales bacterium. Lineage (GTDB taxonomy): Bacteria > Bacteroidota > Bacteroidia > Bacteroidales > P3 > Pullibacteroides. Next base: position 6,189 of record CAMWQD010000066.1, read on the forward strand.
CACCACGCCATACAGTTCCAGCACGTCGGCCACGTCGTTGCTCGCGCCACCGGTAGCCAATTCGGTCTTGCCGTGCAGACGCACGTATTTGTCGCCCTTCAGCAGATAGCATTTGTAGACGGGATACATATCCGACAGGTCGTATTCACCCTTGCCCATGCGCAACAGTTCGGATTCGAGGAAAGAAGTGCCCGAAAAGCTCCAGCAGGTACCCGAGCGGTTCTGATCCTTGACGCTCGTGTTGGGGTTCACCTTGATGTCGGTGAACACATAGACAGGCTTGTCGCTGTCTTTCTTGTCTTTCTTCTGAGCCTGGGCGGAGAAAGCCACCGCCAAAACCAGCCCGATAGTCAACAAAATGTTTTTCATCTTATTGTTTATTTGAATTTTTAACGTAGTTCAACGCGAAGATAGTAAAAATTAGGGAAGGAAAAGGCAGCTGTCGCCGTAGCTCAGGAAACGGAAGTTGTTTTGG
>CAMWQD010000067.1 GCA_947176325.1 uncultured Bacteroidales bacterium
TTCCGGTTCCCTTGAAATCTTTCAAGGCTTCGATACCGGCTTCAAGCGCGGGCTGAGGCAATTTGCACGGCCCTGCATTGAAAACATGCACTTTTTTCATATTAATAAAAATTATTGGTTTTTCAATGGTCTTTAGCGTTGCAAACTTACCCTAAATTTTCACAATTCGCAAACGCTGTTTTTTTTGTAACTTCGCGCTCTTACGAAAATCAAAATCCTATGCGAACATATCGATTCTGGAACAATCTTACAGGATGGCTGGTATGGGCGATTGCCACCGTAGTGCTGGTGGGCACCGCCGAAAGAGCCGGCAGTTGGTGGGATTGCGGGGAATATATCTCCACCGCGACCAAACTTATGGTGGGTCACCCCCCCGGAGCCCCTACCTTTCAGCTCTTGGGCTGTCTGTTCGGCGCCTTGGCTTTCGGCGATGTGGCGAAGGTGGGCTTTATGGTGAACGTGATGTCGGCCTTGTGCAGCAGCTTCACCATTCTTTTCCTGTTTTGGTCTGTCACCATGCTCGGGCGTAAACTTGTCTATTCCTTTGAGTTCGCCACCGAAAAAGACAGCCGTGGCCGTCGCGCCATGCGCAAGGACGCGCCCGACTACAAGACCTGGCAGCCTACCTGGCCTCAGAGTCTGCTGATTCTCGGCTCGGCCGCCGTGGGAGCCCTGGCGTTCACCTTCTCCGACTCCTTTTGGTTCAGCGCCGTGGAGGGCGAGGTCTATGCCATGTCGATTTTCTTTACCGCCGTCACCTTTTGGGCTATCCTGAAATGGGACGTGGTGGCCGACGAGCCGCACAACCTCCGCTGGCTCATCTTCATTTCGTTCCTCGTAGGTTTGGCCATCGGCGTGCACTTGCTCAACCTGCTGGTCATTCCCGCTATCGTGTTTGTGATTTATTACCGTAAATTCCAAACTACGGGCAAGCGTTTTTGGCTTTCGCTCCTGCTTTCGTTTGTCCTGTTGGCCTTTATCCTGTGGGGTATCGTGCCTTGGACGGTGAAGCTGGCGGGCTATTTCGAGCTCTTTTTCGTGAACACCCTGCATGCGCCCTTCAATCTCGGCACCTTGTTCTTCTTTGTGCTGTTCGCGGGATTGCTGGTGTTCGGCCTCCTCTATGCCAAGAAGCACGAGCGCGTGATTCTGCATACCGCCTTGTTGTGCGTATGCTTCCTGCTTATCGGCTATTCCACCTTCTTTACGTTGGTGATTCGCGCCAATGCCGAAGTGCCTTTGAATCAGGGAGAAGTGAAGAACGCCATCAGCCTGCTTTCGTATCTCAACCGCGACCAATACGGTTCCACGCCTTTGGTATACGGAAAGTACTACAACGCCCGTCTCACCGATGTGGAGCCTTCCAGCCCGCAATACGAGCGCAACGACAGCACGCACCGCTACGAATTCGCCGGCTATTCCTCGCAGAAGCTCACCTACGACGACGCGCATTGCGGTCTCTTCCCCCGCATTCACTCCGATATGCAGAGCGGAGGCCGTCCCTGCGTCACCTACAACCAAATATGGAGCGGACACAGAGGCAAGGAACGTCCTTCTTTCGGACAGAACATCCGCTATCTGTGGAAATATCAGTTGGGCTGGATGTACGGGCGCTATTTCATGTGGAATTTCGTGGGCCGTCAGAACGACATCATGGGGCGTGGCTTTAACGAGGACGGCACCGTGGATGTGGTGAACGGCAACTGGATAAGCGGCATCAAGTTTATCGACGAGATGCGCTTGGGGCCGCAGGACAACCTGCCCCGTTTCCTCAAGGAGAACCCTGCCCGCAACACGTTCTTCTTCCTGCCTTTGCTGTTGGGGCTCATCGGTTTGCTAGCCCAATACCGCTACCGCTCCAAAGATTGCTTCGTGGTTTTCCTGTTGTTCTTCATGACCGGTATCGCCATTGTGCTCTACCTGAACCAACCCTCCACCGAGCCCCGTGAAAGGGACTACGCCGTGGTGGGCTCGTTCTATGCCTTCGCCGTCTGGATAGGGCTGGGCGTGGCGGGCATCGCCCAAGGGCTCGGCAGACTGCTCAAGAATAAGTCGAATGCGGTGAAAGGCCTCACCTATGCGGCCCTTACCGTGGTCTGCCTCTTTGCCGTGCCGGGCATCATGGCGCAGCAAGGCTGGGACGACCACGACCGCTCGCACCGCACTTCCGCCCGCGATTTCGGACGCAATATGCTGCTTTCCTGCGAACCGAACGCAGTGCTGATTTCCGACGGCGACAACGACACCTATCCCATGTGGTATTGTCAGCATGTGGAGAAAATCCGTCCCGACGTGCGTTTGATAAACAGTATATTGGTGAACAGTTCGTGGCTGATTCAGCCTCTCTACACGCGCGTCTACGAATCGGATCCCTTCCGCTTCACCCTCGACAATAAAAACTACGGAGGAGGCAAGAACGATGCGGTGATGCTGAGCGATCAGATTTCGTCGGCCGTGGAGCTGACCGACCTGCTCCGCTTCGTCAATTCGTCCAATCCCGCCACCAAAGTGAAGGCGCAGTCGGGCGAAACGTATTCCTTCTTCCCCTCGCGCAAAATCAAACTCACGCCCGATAAGGCCAAAATGGCGCAGTCGGGGCTTTATACCGAGGATGAAATCGCCCGTACGCCCGAGACTATCGAGTGGAGCATCAACGGAGGCAACATCAGCAAGGCAAATCTGGTGTTGCTCGACCTGCTTGCCAATAATCTCGAGGACAGGCCTTTCTATATGGTGAGTCCCTACGGGCACAACAGTTATATGCCCTCTTTGACGCAGGGACAGATTGAGGGTATGGTGTTCCGTTTCGTACCTTTCAAGAACAACAACCGCAATTACTTGGACAACCGTTCCAACGGCATGAATGTGGAGAAAACCTACGATTTACTTGTAAACCAATTCGATTGGGGTGAAATCCATACGGGTAAGTCGGCCTTGGATCCCGAAACCCGCTCGTGGTCGGAACAGGCGCGTCATCAATATGCTTCGCTGGCCATGGCCTTGATTGGAGAGGGGCAGAACGAAAAGGCCATCGAGGCTTTGGACAAGGGCTTGTATTTCTTCCCCGATTCGGTATTGGAATACAGCAACAACACCATTCTCTACGCCCAGGCGTATTTCTATGCCGGAGCTCCCGACAAGGGCGAGGATGTGTTGCGCCGCATCTTCAACAACTACGCAGGCCGTGTCGAGTATTTCATGGGCTTCCCGCGCAAATACCAAAGAGGCTTGAACGGACAGATTCAGGATGCGGTGAATGTGTTGGGTTATGTGCGTTATCTGGCCGGGCAGAACGGCCTGACCGATCTCGCCGCGCAGGCCACCGACCTGCTGAACCGTTATAATGTGCAAATTTAAAATTGATTGAAATGGAAGAAACTATGAAACCGCAACGCCCCACGTTCCTGTCGGTGCTTTGCGTACTTACCTTTATCGGAAGCGGTTGTTCGGCGCTTTCCATGGCGCTTGTCGGGGCCCTGCGTCCCATGTTGCTCGGGATGTTCGAATCCGGGGCTTTCGACAGCTACAGTTCCATTCCGGGTTTCGAGACCCAAATGGAAACGTTGCTCGCCGTGCCGGGTTTCTACTATCTGCTGATGTTCCTCTTCTATGCGGCATCGGTGGCGGGAGCGGCCTTGATGTGGAAACTGAACCGCATCGGATTTCACATCTACGCCATCGCCCAATGCGTGGTGTTTATCGCCGGCATGTGGCTCGGCCATGCGGGATTTTCGTGGACAGGCCTCGTATGGGTGATTCTTTGGGTGGGAGCCTATGCCATGAATCTCAAGTATATGAAGCCGGCGGCTGGAGAAAATACAGATAACTAAATCATAGAAATCATGACAGAGAAAATCCAAAAGGTTCTGAACGATTATCCCGCGGCGAGGTGGACAGCCTTGGTGCTGATTGCACTGATGATGTTTTTCGCCTATATGTTCGTGGACGTGATGTCGCCCCTGCAGTCGCTCATCGAAGGGCAGCGCGGGTGGACGCCCGGCGTCTTCGGCACGTATGCCGCTTCCGAATACATTTTGAATGTATGCGGTTTCTTGATTTTGGCGGGTATTATCCTCGACAAATGCGGCGTGCGCTTCACGGGCGTCCTTTCCGCCTCGCTCATGGTGGTGGGCGCGGGAATCAAGTTTTATGCCGTGAGCGACGGCTTTGCCGGCACGGGTCTTGAGCAATGGCTCAATTCGTGGTGGATGAGCATGCCCGGCAATGCCAAATTGGCCTGCCTGGGCTTTATGGTGTTCGGTTGCGGCTGTGAAATGGCGGGAATCACCGTTTCGCGCGCCATCGCCAAATGGTTCGCCGGCAAGGAAATGGCTTTGGCCATGGGCTTGGAAATGGCTATCGCCCGTTTGGGTGTGTTCGCCGTGCTCTCGCTCTCTCCGTTCCTGGCGGCCAAATTCGACGGTTCGGTAGTGGCTCCCGTGGCGTTCTGCACCGTGCTGTTGCTTATCGGTCTCATCAACTTCATCGTGTTCTCGATTATGGACCGCAAGCTCGACCGTCAGTTAGGCACTTGCGCCGACGCCAACTGCGAGGAAGACCAATTCAAGTTCAGCGACATCGGCAAGATTTTCAGCAGCAAGATGTTTTGGCTTATCGCCTTGCTCTGCGTGCTCTATTATTCGGCTATCTTCCCGTTCCAACGCTATGCCACCAACTTCCTCGAATCCACCCTTTCCATTCCCACGCAGGAAGCGGCCAACCTTTTCCGTTGGTTCCCCATTCTGGCTATGGTGCTCACCCCGTTCTTAGGCTCGTTCATCGACTACAAGGGCAAGGGAGCTTCCATGCTGATGCTGGGGGCGTTGATCATGATTGTCTGCCATCTTTCCTATGCGTTCCTGTTGCCTATCTTCCCCAATTACTGGTTCGCCCTGCTCATCACCATCGTGTTGGGCGTGTCGTTCTCGTTGGTGCCCGCCGCCTTGTGGCCGAGCGTGCCCAAGGTGATTGACGGCAAGATTTTGGGCAGCGCCTACGCGCTTATCTTCTGGATTCAGAACATAGGGTTGTGCTTTGTGCCCAAGATTATCGGAAATGTATTGGCTTCCACCAATCCCGGCGTGGCCGAGGCGCGCGAAGCCGCCGAGGCCGCAGGACAGGTCATTCCCGCCTACAACTATACCGTGCCCATGATGATTTTCGCCTCTTTCGGCGTGCTGGCTTTTGTTCTCGGTATTTGGTTGAAGCGCGAGGACAAAGTGAAGGGCTACGGTCTGGAACTTCCGAACGTAAAGAAATAATCCTCTTGAGGAGGAAATGAAAAAGGCTGCCTGAAAAGGCAGCCTTTTTTTTATTTGTCCAATTGGGAGAACTCCGAATTCTGACTGATATATTCGGGTATGATGTCTTTCGCCTTGCGCACCACCGCTTCCGACTGATAGGTGGACGCCAAGTCTATCAGGGTGTCGAATTCCGCCACCACCTCGTCGAATTCGTAGGTGCGGGCATCGGCGATACGGATTTTGCGGTGCGAAGTGGGTTGGGTGTGTTCCTCCGAATTGAGCACCTCCTCGTAGAGTTTCTCGCCCGGTCTCAGCCCCGTGTATTCAATCTTTATATCCTCCAACGAATGCCCCGAGAGTTGAATCATCTTCTTGGCCAAATCGGCAATCTTGACGGGCGTTCCCATATCGAACACCATGATTTCTCCGCCCTTTCCGATATTCGAGGCCTCCAACACCAACAAGCAGGCTTCCCGGATAGTCATGAAATAGCGTGTGATTTCGGGATGCGTCACCGTGAGGGGGCCACCTTTGGCAATCTGTTCCTGAAAACGCGGAATCACCGAACCCTGACTGCCCAGCACATTGCCGAAGCGTGTGGTGATATATCGCGTATTGCCCTCCCGTTTGCCCGTTTTGAGCGCGTGGTCGAGACTCTGCACGTAGATTTCGGCCAAACGCTTGCTCGCCCCCATTACGTTGGTGGGATTGACGGCTTTGTCGGTAGAAACCATCACGAATTTCTCCACATCGAATTTCAGGGCGGTATGCGCCACATTGCGGGTACCCTTTACATTCACCATGAAGGCCTCGTTGGGGTTGATTTCCATAAGAGGCACATGTTTGTAGGCGGCCGCATGGAAAACAATCTGCGGCTTGTATTTTTCGAAGATATACTCCAACCGCTTGCGCGAGCGCACATCGCCCACCACCGGCACTAATTTCAGAGAGGGGAAACTTTCTTCCAGTTCGAGGCGGAGGTTGTGAACGCCGGTTTCACAGTTGTCGAAAAGTATCAATGCAGATACTTCGAACTGGGCAATCTGACGGCATAACTCGCTGCCGATGGAACCGGCGGCTCCCGTCACCAACACCACCTTGTCCTTGAGGTCGGCGGCAATCTTCTCGGTGCTGATGTGAATCTCCTCCCGACCCAATAAATCCGATATATCCAAGGAGCGCACCTGCGGCATCTCTCTCTTCCACTTGCCGATAGGGGGTACGGTAAACATTTGGAGATGATGCGCCATACAATACGGAATCAGACGGTTGCGTTCGGTCAAAATATCCCTCTGATGTACGAACAAGATGCCTTCGATTTCTTCCCTCTGCACCAATCTTTGCAAATCTTCTTCATGATGAATCACAAACACCGGCAAATCGCCCACGGAATAGGTGTAACC
>CAMWQD010000068.1 GCA_947176325.1 uncultured Bacteroidales bacterium
CCCATAACCAAGCCCGGCATAACGGGAATTTCCGTCGCCGGATTGGGCATAAGACCCAATCTGCCTGTATACGTGCCAGATCCGCTACCAACCTCCTCCTGCGCATAGATGCCGGAGAAAATCAAAGAAAATAGAAGAAATAAGATTTTTTTCTTCATGGTTTTTGGATTTAAGGTCGTTTCTAACTTTCAAATATACAAAATTTCCGCGATATGGAGCGGAGGCATGGGTTTTGAAAAAACGGGGGTTTGTCGTATTTTTACAAGTTTTTAAAGTTTTGACTATGGAAACATCCTCACAAGCGATACGGAAAGCCTTTTTGGACTTTTTCGCAGGCAAGGAACATCATATCGTCCCCTCCTCGCCCATGGTGGTGAAGAACGACCCTACGCTCATGTTCACCAACGCCGGCATGAACCAGTTCAAGGATATCTTTCTCGGCAACTCGCCCCGCAAATATCCCCGCGTGGCCGACAGTCAGAAATGTCTGCGCGTGTCGGGCAAGCACAACGATTTGGAGGAAGTGGGGCACGACACCTATCACCACACCATGTTCGAAATGCTCGGAAACTGGTCGTTCGGCGACTATTTCAAGAAAGAGAGCATCGCCTGGGCGTGGGAGTTCCTGACCGAAGTGGCCGGCCTCGACAAAAACCGCCTCTACGTGACCGTGTTCGGCGGCGACGAGAAGGACGGCACGGGCAAGGATATGGAGGCCTATGACTTTTGGAAGGAACATGTGCCCGAAGACCGCATCCTTTTCGGCAACAAGCACGATAATTTTTGGGAAATGGGCGACACGGGGCCCTGCGGCCCCTGCTCGGAAATCCACGCCGACATCCGCAGCGACGAAGAACGCGCGAAGGTGAACGGCCGCGATTTGGTGAACAAGGACAACCCGCAGGTTATCGAGATATGGAACCTCGTGTTCATGCAATATAACCGCATGGCCGACGGGCATCTGGAGGAACTGCCTTCCAAGTGCATCGACACGGGCATGGGCTTCGAGCGTCTCTGCATGGTGGTGCAGGGCAAGAAATCGAACTACGACACCGACGTGTTCACGCCTCTCATCGACAGTATCGCCGCCGCTTCGGGCGTGAAATACGGCGACGATTTGCAGAAAGACATCGCCATGCGCGTGATTGCCGACCACAGCCGCGCCATCAGTTTCGCCATTGCCGACGGACAGCTGCCCTCCAACAACAAGGCGGGCTACGTTATCCGCCGCATCTTGCGCCGCGCCCTGCGCTACGGCTACAGTTTCTTAGGATTCAAGGAGCCTTTCCTCTATCGTTTGGTGGAAGTGTTGGTGAAGCAGATGGGCGCGCAGTTCCCCGAAATCGAAGCGCAACGTTCCCTTATCGAGAAAGTGATTGCCGAAGAGGAGGCCACGTTCCTCAAGACCATAGAGACCGGCACCCGTCTGTTGGGGCAACTCTGCCAGAAACTCAAGGCCGAGAAGAAAGACACCTTGAACGGCGTGGACGCTTTCACGCTCTACGATACCTACGGTTTTCCCCTCGACCTCACGGAACTGATGTTGCGCGAAGAAGGGCTGAAGGTGGACGAAAAAGGTTTCGATGCCGAGATGCAGAAGCAGAAAAGCCGCTCGCGCAACGATGCGGCGGTTACTTCCGACGACTGGGTGATTCTGAACGAAAGCAAGGGCTTTGAATTTGTGGGCTACGACTGCCTGCAGTGCGACACGCGCATCGAACGCTACCGCAAGGTGAACCGCAAAGGCAAGGATTTCTATCAACTCATCTTCTCCCCCACTCCTTTCTACGCCGAATCGGGCGGACAGGTGGGCGACCGGGGATATATAGAGGACGCGCAGACGGGCGAGAAAATCATGATTGTCGACACGGTGAAGGAAAACAACACCACCGTGCATTGGTCGGTGCAGTTGCCCACGAATCCCGAACACGAATTCCACGCCGTGGTGGACGTGCACAAGCGCGAACAGACCGCCTGCAACCACAGTGCCACGCACTTGATGCACTATGCCTTGCGCAAGGTGCTGGGCACGCATGTGGAACAAAAGGGTTCTTTGGTGAACGAAAGCGAGCTGCGTTTCGACTTCTCGCATTTCCAAAAGATGACGGACGAGGAAATCCGTAAGGTGGAGCGATTGGTGAACAGCTACATACGCCGCAACGTTGTCCTCGACGAGATGCGCGACATGCCTATCGACGAGGCGCGGAAGCTGGGTGCCATGGCGCTCTTCTCCGAAAAATACGGCGACAAGGTTCGGGTGATCCGCTACGGGAATTCCGTGGAGTTCTGCGGAGGCACCCACGTGGCCGCCACCGGTCGGATTGGATTTTTCAAAATCATCAGCGAGAGTGCGGTGGCGGCCGGCATCCGCCGCATTGTGGCCGTGAGCGGCGGGGCGGCGGAAGAGGAGGCCTACAGCGCTTTCGACCAACTTGCCGAACTGCGTCGGACGTTCAAGGCCGGCAGCGATGTGTTGGGCAGCGTGACCAAACTGCTCGAAGGCAACACCAAGCTCAAGAAAGAGTTGGATAAACTTCACAACGAGCGCATCCAACAGATTCACAACGAGCTTCTGAACGGCAAACACGTGATTGAAGGCATCCCCGTGATTCTCTGCCTGCGCGATTATATGCCCGAGGTGGCCAAGGGCATCGCCATGTCGTTCCGCAAGGATTTGCCCGACGGCATTGTGCTTATGGCGGGCATTCACGACAACCGCCCCTACATTCATCTGCTTTTCGGCGAAGAGTATGTGAAACAGGGACACCACGCCGGCAACGTGATTAAGGAAATCGCCCCCCTGATGGGCGGAAGCGGCGGCGGACAGCCTTTCTTCGCCACGGCGAGCGGCACGAAACCCGACGCCCTGCGCGAAGCCGTTTCCCAAATCTTTACCATTTTGGTATTGGATATACCCCTTTCATAGAGCCATGACAAGAATAGAGCCATGACAAAAAGGAAGAAAAAAAACGACATATACTACCTCGACACCGCCTCGCTTTCGGTAAAGAAAGTGCGGGTGAGCATGCGGCAAAGACTGTTCCGTCTGTTGCGCTATCTGGTTGTATGTGTCTTTTTGGTAGGCGTCGCTTTTTTTCTGTTTGCGTATTTCTTTGAATCGCCCCGCGAGAGACAGTTGTCTGAAGACCTCTCGGTGGCCCGCGCCCAATACCGCTATCTGAACAAGCGCGTGGACGAGCTGAATTTGGTTCTGACCGATGTGCAGGACCGCGACCGCGACCTCTACCGCATGATTTTCGAGGCCGAGCCGCCCGCCCGCAAAGCTGTATTGCGCAATAATTACAGTGAGTTCAAGGACAATGAGATCGGAGATGTGATTATGGAGACGAGCGAGAGCATCGACCGCATGGCCAACCGGCTTTACGCGCAGTCTCTCTCTTTCGACCAACTCTACCTGCTGGCGCAACAAAAGGAGAAACGCATGTCCTGCATTCCCGCCATTTATCCGGTGAACAAGCAGAAAAGCCGCATGAGCTCGGGCTTCGGCCAAAGGTTTCACCCTATCTACAAACGCCTTATCAAACATACGGGAGTGGACATAGCCTGTCCGCAAGGCACGCCCGTCTATGCCACCGGCGACGGAAAGGTGACCGTGGCGGCGCAGAACATGGTGGGCTATTCGGGCTACGGCGTGGTGTGCCGCATCGACCACGGCTTCGGCTATGAATCTCTGTACTCCCACCTCAGCAGCCTGGCCGTGAAGCCGGGGCAGAAGGTGAAACGCGGCGATATCGTGGCTTATTCCGGCAACACGGGTATGTCGAGCGGGCCGCACCTGCACTACGAAGTGTTTGTGAACGGCAAGCATGTCAATCCCGTCTACTACTTCTTCATCGATATTTCGCCGGAGGAATTCCTCGAAATCTTCGAGAAGTCGAAAGAAATCAACCAAAGCTTGAGTTAGTGGCCTATGTCTGAGAAGATGTATTATACAATGGGGGAAGTGGCCGGGATGTTCCAAGTGAACACCTCGCTGATCCGCTTTTGGGAAAAGGAGTTTGATATGATCAAACCCTACCGCAACAAAAAGGGGAACCGGCTTTTCACGGCTCAGGACGTGGCCTGCTTCGAACAGATCTACCACTTGGTGAAAGAACGGGGTTTTACGTTGCATGGCGCCAAGGAACAGCTCAAGGCCAAGCCTCTGCAAGAGGACGAAAGCCGGCAGTTGATATCTGAAAATCTGCGTAGAATCCGGAAATTATTATTAGAACTCAGAGAACAATGCTAAACTTCATCACCTGGACATGCGACCCTGTGGCTTTCAGCCTTTTCGGACTGGAAATCCGTTGGTACGGCGTGATGTTCGCCCTCGCCTTCATTTGCGGTTGGTTTCTGCTGTCCAAAATGCTCAAGAAAGAGGGGCGCGACCCTGCCTTGGCGGATGTATTGCTGTGGTATGTGGCGATTGCCGTGATTATCGGCGCGAGGTTGGGGCATTGTCTTTTCTATGAACCGAGCTATTATCTGAGCCACCCGATAGAAATTCTCAAGATACGCGACGGCGGCCTGGCCAGCCACGGGGCGGCGGTGAGCATTCCCATCGCCTTGTGGTTGGTGAGCCGCAAGTATCGTATATCGGTATGGTATCTGTTAGACCGTGTGGTGGTTGTGGTGGCTTTGAGCGGTCTTTTCATCCGTTTGGGAAACCTTTTCAATTCGGAAATCTACGGACACGCCACCTCCCTGCCGTGGGGCTTCATCTTTGCCGACAACGGCGAGGTGCTGCCCAAACATCCCACCCAAATCTACGAGGCGCTCTCCTACTTCATCCTGTTCTGCATACTCCTTGCCGTCTATCGGAAGAAGCAAGGGAAGTTGCGCAACGGTTCTTTCTTCGGCTGGTTCCTCATCGCCTGCTTCAGCATGCGTTTCCTGATAGAATTTGTGAAAGAGGTGCAGGTGTCTTGGGAAAGCAAATATCTGCTCGACATGGGGCAGATACTCAGTATTCCCTGTATTGTCTTGGGTATCGTGATGGTGATTCTGTCGCATCGCATGGAGTTGGGGAAAATGGATAAACTGCCCGGTGCGGGAACACCCAAGCCGAAAGACACCAACAAGCCTCCGAAAACAAACAAGCCGAAAAAACAGGCCTTGATGATTCTTGCGCTGGGGCTCGGCCTCGTGGGGGGGGCGCAGGCGCAATACCGTCTCTTTGGCGGAAAGAAAGTGGTGCAGTTCTCCGGGGTGGTGGTGAGCGGTGTGGATACCAAGCCGCTGCCTTTCACCACAATTTATATAGAAAACCGACATCAAGGCGGCATTGCCGATGCCAACGGTTATTTCTCTTTTGTGGCCGTGGGAGGCGATTCGGTTCGTTTTTCCTCGGTGGGCTATCAGACCCGCTATTTCATCATTCCCGACACCGCGCGTTTCGATTCGTATTCGGTGGTGATTCCTTTGGAGCAAGACACGGTGATGCTGCTCGAAGCGGTGGTCTATCCCTGGCCAAGCAAGGAAAAGTTCCGCGACGCCTTCATCAATCTGGAGCTTCCCGACAACGATGCGGAAATCATTCAAAAGAACTTCAATCTGGCCACCATGCGCGAACAGGCCCGCGCCGGCAAGATGGACGCCAACATGAACTACCGCAACATCATGCAGCAACAGAGCCAGCGTCTGTATTATCAGAACCAGCAGGCTCCCAACAACCTGCTCAATCCCTTCGCATGGGCGCGCTTCATCAAGCAATGGCAGCGCAAACGCAAGGCCGACAAGCTGGAGAAACAGAGCGAGGGCTATAAGGAATACGAAACCGACTACGACTATCTGCCCAACAGCCAAGACCATGAATAAACGTCGCCTGTGGTTCTGTCTCCTACTCGGAATGGTGCTGTCGCTTCCGCTTTTTCCGCAAGTCTACGGACAAGGCAAGGCTACGCTCGAAGGACGGGTAACCGACGAACACGGCAAGGGAATTGACTTTGTGGCGGTGGGGGTGGTGAATCTCGCGAATCCCATCGGCACCACCACCGATGCCGACGGACGCTATACGCTGGAGGTGCCCGGCGGCATGGATCTGAAAGTTTCGTTCAGCCATACGGCCTACGACGATCTCGACCAAGGCATCCGGCTCAAGGGCGGCGAAAGGAAAACCCTGAACGTACAGCTGAAGACTTCGCATATCGAAATGGAGGAAGTGAAGGTGGAGGGCGCGCGCAAGCGCGGCGGAGCCTATGTGAGCGTCACGCCCGTGGCAAGTCAGACCCTGCCCGGCATCATGGGAGGCGTGGAAGGCGTGTTGATGTCGTTGCCGGGGGTAAACAGCAACAACGAACTTTCCTCGCAATATTCGGTGCGCGGAGGCAATTTCGACGAAAATCTGGTGTATGTGAACGGTATCGAGGTCTATCGGCCTTTCCTTACACGTTCCGGCGAACAGGAGGGCTTGAGCTTCGTCAATCCCGACTTGGTGCAGAACCTCACGTTCTCGGCGGGAGGATTCGATGCCAAATATGGCGACAAAATGGCCTCGGTGTTGGATATACGCTACAAGCAGCCGCAGAAATTCGCAGGCTCGGCGGGCATCAACTTCATGGGAGGACATCTGCATTTGGAGGGAGCCTCGAAAGACGGGCGCTTCACCTCCC
>CAMWQD010000069.1 GCA_947176325.1 uncultured Bacteroidales bacterium
AAGCGAAAAGGCAATTTCCCGCGCCCGAGCAAACGGCGCGGAGAGCGTGGAAGACGATATGGCGGTTCTCTGCCGGGGAGGCAACGCCTGCATCGTCAAGTCGTTCCGCAAGGACGGCAAGCACATGGATGTGCTGGGGATGCCTTCGGCAGACGGTCTGCGCATCCGTTTCTTTGAAAAGGACTATATCGACACCCGCAACGTGGAGGGCAGCGGATGCAGTTTCTCTTCGTCCATGGCGGCCTATCTGGCGCAGGGTTGTGGTTTGGAGGAGGCCGTGGAGAAGGCGGAGACCTATATTCACGGGGCTATCGGAAAGGGTGCCGCGTATTCTTTCGGTGCCGGGTTTGGTCCGGTCTGTCATTTTTGGTATTAATATAAGGGAGGGCAGGGAGAAAGATGAAGAAAATCGGCATTGTGGTGGCGATGGATAAGGAATTCGCCCTTTTCCGCGATTTGTTGGAAGGAAGCGTCGAGACTTCGCCTTTGGGCATGCGACTGTGCGAGGGCAGGGTAGGCGACAAGCACGTATATCTGATGAAATCGGGCATCGGCAAGGTGGCCGCCGCCACGGGCGTGAACCTGCTCTGTGCCGAGGCTTTGCCCGAGGCCATCGTCAATTCGGGCGTGGCCGGCGGCATAGGCGCGGGTCTGAGCGTGGGGGATGTGGTGGCGGGAACCGAATGCTGCTATCACGACGTGGATTGCGGCGAAGGCAACGAAACCGGGCAGATTCAGGGTTTCCCCGCCCGTTTTGCAGCCGATGCCGTGCTCTTGGGCGCAGCCCTGCGCCAAAACGTAAAGAAAGGCCTTATCTGCACGGGCGACCAGTTCATCACCGATTCGGCGCGCCTGCAAGAGATATTGAGGAATTTTCCGCAGGCCCTGGCCGTGGATATGGAAAGCGCCGCCATGGCGCAGGTCTGCCACATGCGTCGTGTGCCTTTCCTTTCGCTACGCATCATCAGCGACACGCCCTGCGCGAAAAACGACAACATGGCGCAATACAAGGACTTTTGGACGCAGGCGCCGCTGCGGAACTTCGAGCTGCTGCGCACATTGCTCCGCGATTTATAATAATATACACAAACCCCGCAATAAAAAAAGCCGATGAATTTTCATCGGCTTTTTTGTTGCAAGACCCAAACGGTTTTCAGTATACCTGCTCTATATGCCATACAAACGCCCGAATTCCGTTCTCGAGATTCACTTCATCGAGCTGCTTGATATATTTGAGCAGGAGAGGCACCATTTCTTCGTTCACAACGGTGAGGGTGGCCGAGTTCATTTCCGGCCACGTGTGCGACCCCATGCGGGGCTCGCCGGTATGGCTGCCCGCCCCGTTTACGGTAGGGAATTGCGTAAACCCTTTAATCTTGAGCGATTTGAGCATAAAATCCACTCTTTCGGTAAGGGCTTGATTATAGACGATAAAAACTGCTTTCTGCATAATTTCTAGTTTTTTAGGCTTGTGTCACTTCGGGCAGAGCCTCCGTTTCAATACCCTCCATAAAGAGGTGCAATTTATCTGCTTTCTTGTTCTTGTTGCGGTTTCCGCTCTTGTTGGTGGCCGCGTAGATGGCCGGCACGATAATCATCGTAATCAGGGTGGAGAAAATCATACCGCCGATAACGGCTATACCCATAGGCTTCCACGTTTCCGAACCCTTGCCCGAACTTACCGCCATAGGCACCATACCCAAGATGGTGGTGAGCGAGGTCATCAATACGGGACGCAGACGCGAGCGGCAGGCTTTCTCGATAGCCTCATACAAGGGCAGGCCTCTTTCGCGCAAGAGGTTGATGAAGTCGATGAGCACGATACCGTTCTTGGTGACGATACCCACCAGAAGCACCGCACCCAAGGCGGCCACCACGCTCAACGAAGTGTGGGTGAGCAGCAGCGCCAGCACCACGCCCGTAAAGGCGAAGGGAATGGCCATCATGATGATGAAGGGCATCTTGAAGCTTTCGAACTGCGCCGCCATCACGATATACACCAACATCAACGACAGCAACAACAGAATCACCAACGAACTGAACGATTCCTGCTGCTTTTCGAAACTACCGCCCACGTAGAAGGAAATTTCCTGCGGCACGTTCTCCAAGCCGTCTACAATCTGCTGGGCGTATTCGGCCACTTCGCCCAAGGCCACGCCCGCGGCGGGCGACATGGTAACCTTGAGGTAGCGTTGCTTGCTCTTACGCTGGATATTGGGAGGGGAGTAGTATTCGCGGATGGAACCCAATTCCTTCAAGCGCACCTTCTGACCGTATCCGTCGGTGATGATAAGGTTCTCGATTTCGGTAATCGAATTGCGGGATTCCTCGTCCAGACGCACGATGATGTCGTATTCCTCGCCGTCTTCCTTGAACTTGCTGTATCGGTTGCCGTACACGCGGTTGCGCATGTATTGGCCCACCTGCGAGGTGGTGAGGTTGTGGCGGGCGAGCTTGTCTTGGTCGAGCATAATCTGGAGCTCGGCCTTGTCGTCGTCGCGGCTTATCTTGACGTCGCCGATGGCGGGAATGAACGAGGCCTGACGAGCAATTTCCTGCGCAATCATCGAAGTGGTGGTGAAATCGTAGCCGATTACCTCCAAATCCACGCTGTTGTTGCCCATACCGCCTCCGTTACTGCTGCTTGTGGAAACCGTGAATTCGAGCACTTCCGGCCAACCTTTCAATATGGCGCGGATCTGGTCGGCAATCTGGAACACGCTGCGGTCGCGGTCTTCGCGGTCTATGGTACGGATACGCATATTGATGATATTGGTACCCGTGGTGTTCATCATAGAGGCCATGGACGCTTCTTCCTCGCTACCGTAGGAAAGGTTCAGCAGACGGATTTCGGGAACGTTGGCGCGGATAGCCGAGTCGATGGCCAGGGCAATCACCTTGGTTTCCTCCACGCGCTGTCCCGTCTGCGTCTTGACATAGACGGTAAGCTGGTCTTGGTCGTTCTGCGGCATGAAGTCGGTCTTGATGAAGCGCGTGAGGAAAAGCGAACCGAAAAAGAGCAGGAACATGGAGCAAATCACCACGGTCTTGTGGCGCAGCACCCAGTGAATGAGCCTTTCGTAGAAAGCGTCGAGCTTATCGAGCCAGCGCGAGGTGATGGCGTAGAACGAATGTTTGCGGATTTCGCTTTTCTGCTTGAGCCGGAGCAACTGCGAACACAGCATGGGCGTGAGCGAAATGGCCGTGGCCGTAGACGTACATACCGTGATGCAGACAATCCAGCCGAGCTGTTTGAAAAGCACGCCCGTCATACCCGTCACCAAGGTGAGGGGGAAGAACACCGCCACGGTAACAAGCGTGGTGACGATAACCGAAAGCCACACTTCGTTGGTGCCGTATTTGGCCGCCTCGCGCGGACGGCTTCCGCGTTCTATATGCTTGGTGATGTTCTCCAACACCACAATGGCGTCGTCCACCACCATACCGATGGCGATGGAGAGCGAGGAGAGCGAAATCATGTTGAGCGACTCGCCCGTGGCGAACAGGTAGATGAAGGCCACAATCAACGAGATGGGAATGGTGAGGGCCACGATGAAGGTGGCGCGCCAGCGTCCCAAAAAGAGGAACACCACAATTACCACGAACAGAAGGGCGTAGAGGATGGTTTCCTGCAAGTTGTTGATGGATTGAACGATGAAGTCGGAATTATCGCTGATAATCTCGAACTTGATATCGGAAGGCAATTCCTTCTGCGCAAGGGCGAGCTGTTTCTTGCAAGCCTTGGCCACCGCCACCGCGTTGGCATCGGTCTGCTTGGTAATCATCAGGGCGGCACCGTTGCTGCGGTTTATCAACTGTTCGAGCGTGATGTCCTTGATGGTGTCGCGCACGCGGGCCACGTCGTGCATATAAATGGTGCGGCCGTTCTGCGTGCCCAGCACGATGTTCTTGATTTGGTCGCTTTCGTCGAATTCTCCCTCCACGCGCAGACTGTAGTCCATTTGCCCCATCTTGACGCTACCCGAGGCAATGTCCATGTTCTCGGCCTGAATCTTGCCCGCAATCTGTTCCAAGGTGAGGTTGTAGGCATCGAGTTGGTTGGGATCCAAATCCACATACACCACACGCTCGGGGCTGCCGGCCATGAACACCGAAGCCACGCCGTCCACACGGTTGAGGCGGTTGATGACCTTGTCGTCGATAATCTTGTCGATGCCCGGATAGGATTCCTCCGCCGTAATCGCATACATCAGAATGGGCATGGACGAAGAATTGAAGCGCATGATGGTGGGGCGGTCGATGTCGTCGGGGAGGTTCTGCATGGCCTTGTCGACCGCGTCGCGCACGTTGTTGGAGGCTTCGTCGAGGTTGGCGCCCCATTCGAATTCCAGCATCACCACGCAGAGGTTCTCGTAGGACGTGGAGGTGAGTTCCTTCAATTCGTCCACGGCGTTGAGCTGGTCTTCGAGAACTTTGGTTACGTTCTCCTCGATGTCGGCGGCATTGGCACCGGGGTAGGTGGCCATTACCGTGATGTAGGGCGGATCCATTTTGGGATATTGATCCACCGGGAGGCTCAGATAGGCGGCCACACCCAATACCAGCACCGCCACGAAAATCATCATCGTGGAAATGGGTTTGTTGACCGCTGTATTGAATATGCTCATAAATGTCTGTTTTTTCCTGTTATTATTCGGTGATAGCCAACGGAGAACCGTCAATCAGACGGCTTTGTCCCACCACTACGATTTCATCGCCCTCGCGGATTTCGTCGCTTAGGATTTCGAGCTGGTCGTCGTAGCGGGTGCCGATAGTCACTTCCACACGTTTGGCCTTGCCGTCGCGGTTCAGGAAGACATAGCGGTTGTTGGCCCCTTGCAGCTTCAGCACGGCCAAAGCGGGGGCGAGCACGGTGGTCTGTTCGTCCACAAGGAAATTAATGGTGGCATACATACCCGGGCGCAATTCCTCCTTGGCGTTGGGCACTTTCACTTCTACGGTAAAGGTGCGCGACTTGGGGTCTACCGTGGGGTAGGCGATGCTCACCTTGCCGGCGAATACGCGGTCGGGATAGAGGGCGCTGTGAAGTTCCACGTCGCTGCCTTCCTTCACTTCGAGGAAGTAGCGTTCGGAAAGGTTCACATAGGCCTTGAGCGGATTGATTTTCTCCAACGACACGATGGCGGGTTTGGAAGCACCGCCGTAGGCACCGCCCGAGTAGATTTCACCGTCTTCGAAATACTTGCCCGTGATAACCCCGTCGAAAGGCGCAATCATGCGGGTGTTTTCCTCCAAGAAAGCCACATTCACCTTGGTGGCCTGATATTGGGTCACGGCCGCATCGTAGGCCTGTTGACTGATACTGTTGGTTTTCTTGAGCTTCACCGCACGGTCGTATTCGGTCTTGAGGTTGGCCAACTGCACTTTGGCTTGGTCGAGCTGGGTGCGGTCCATTTCGGCCAGAAGCTGGCCTTTCTTCACCCGGTCGCCCACCTCCACGTAAATCTTATTGATACGCCCCGTCATGGCAGGTGCGTAGAACACCTGTTCGTCGGCTTCCAGATTGGCCGCGTAGTCTAAGGTACGGTTCACCTTCACCGATTTCAACGTCTGCACCTTGACGGGAATCTTCTCCTCCTCCTTCGTCGTTTCTTCTTGCTTCTTGCCGGAGCAGGCAACCAGCAGGCTCGCCGCCGCCATGCCCAAAATCACTTTCTTTATCATAGTATTTTAATTTTCTTCGGGTTATTGTAATTCGTTATAAAGTTTGAGCAGGTTGGTCTGCGCCTGCAACAGTTCCAGACACGACGACATATAGTTGTTCTCCGCCGTCAGATAGTTGGTGTTGGCCTGGGTGAGATCGAGGCTCGAAATGGCGCCCGCCTCGTATTTGGCCTGATAGTGCCCCAAGACGCTCTTGGCCACCTTCACGTTCTCTTTCTGCAAGTCGTAGTTGTCCAAGGCACTTTGGAGGTTGTATTTGTATTGGGCTTCCTGCAGCATCAGGTTGTCTTCCAACAGGCTCTTGTTGAGCTGCACTTGCTGGAGGGTGATTTTCTCCTGATCGATCTTGGCCTTGCGCTGAAGACCCGAGAAAATGGGCACGTTCAGCTGCACCTGCGCCGTATGGGGAATGGACATGAAACCGCCCTCTATAATCTGATACTGATAGTTGTAGCCCGCGCTGAGGGTGGGGCCGCAAGCCCATTTGGCCGCGCTGAGCGCCTTTTTCTGCAACTGTTCCTGCGTGAGCGTGGTCTGATAGGTGAGGTTGTCGGTGACATCGAATTCTATCGAGAAGAGTTTGGTGATGCCTTCCTCGCCCAAAAACGCCTCCAAGGGGTCGGTGAGGGTGAGGGGAGTGCCGGCCTTCAAACCCAGCTGAATGCGCAGCAGGTTGTAGTTGACATCCAAGGTACGCTTCATCGACAACAGGGTGTTGTTGAGCTGTCCCACCGTGATGCGGATTTGATCCACGTCGCTTTCCTCGAGGGCTCCGGCGGCGTAGAGGTTTTCGGTATGCTTCTGTATCTTAATCATATCCACGAGGTTGGCCTCGACGATATTCACAAGGTGTTCCGTCACCAAGACGATATAATAGGAGTTGTAGATGTTGCTCTTTACATCGAGTTCGTCCAAGGCGGTCTG